>CAZZPX010000001.1:0-37143 GCA_964655955.1 uncultured Phycisphaerales bacterium
GCCGTCACGCACCCACCGGCGGAATTCGGCCAGCGCCCACTCGCGCAGGTCGCCGCCGATATCGGCCGCGAGAAACTGATTCCAGCACCAGTCGCGGCTGACGAGGATGAGCCCGGCCAGCATCCGGCGCTGTGCGTTGCCACCGGCCGCGCGGTGCAGGATTTCGGCGAGCAGGTCGTGCGATTGCCAGTTGACGACGATCTCGCGCAGGTCGGCCCCGCGCAGGTCGGCCCCGTACAGGTTGGCCCGGCTCAGGTCGCCCCCGCGCAGGTTGGCCCCGTACAGGTTGGCCTCGCGCAGGTCGGCCTCGTACAGGGTGGCCCCGTACAGGTCGGCCCCGTACAGGTAGGCCCCGTACAGGTAGGCCCCGTACAGGTTGCCCACGCGCAGGTCGGCCCCGTACAGGTTGGCCTTGTACAGGTTGGCCCCGCGCAGGTCGGCCCCGCGCAGGTCGGCCCCGCGCAGGTCGGCCTCGCGCAGGTCGGCCCCGCGCAGGTCAATCCTAAACTGCCACGTCTCCGGTAGCCGCTCGGCCGCAATGCCAAGTCGGATCAGTTTCTCGCGTGTTTCTGTCCAGTTCATCATGTCCTCCCGGTTAAAATTTCGGGCCGGTTTCTTTAATCCCCCACACCCCACCCGGCGGGCGCGTACCGGGCGGGGTGGGCTAATTCCGTAGGTGGGGCCACGGGTCTACTCGTGCGATAACAATACAATGCGCCCTGTTTGCGCGGCTGCCCAAGACGGGTATGCCGCTTCCAAGCGCCGGGTTTGACGGCCCGGCGGGGTTGGTTATTCCTCGTAGGCTCCGTTGGTGACGGCGGCGGCCGTCTCCCCGAACAGTTCCTCTTGCACGTTGGGGCCGATGTCGGCCTTCAGGCGGCGGTAGGCGTCGAGGCGGCGCGGGGTATCGCGCGGCGTGCCGCGATAGCCGAGAGCAATCATCCGTTCCTTCACGGTCTCGGCGTCGGTTTCGAGGATGCTGGCCGTAACGTTGACAAACTGCGCAGCCGGGGCCTCCGAGACAAGCTGTTCATCGTCGGGGAGCGGGCCGTCGTCGGCCGGTTCCTCGGCTTCTTCGGCCTCTTCAATCACGCCCTCTTCAGGCTCTTCGACCGGCTCGGTTTCCGGCTCATCATCGGGTTCCTGCTCCTGGACAATGACCGGCTTGGACGTGAAGCCAAGATCATAATTAGCGTCGCCGGTGAAATTGCCGGTGAACTTTGGCCGATCCGGGTCATCAACGAACGCGGTAGGCGACCAGTCGTAATAGACGGGTTTCTCTTGCCGCGCCGTACCGATAGGGGCCAGCTGGCGCAACAGGTCGCGTTCGGCGCGCTGCAATGCCGACCAGGACGGCGGCCGTCCGGCTTTGGCGTATTCGTTGCCGACCAGGACGCCGATGCCGACGCGAGCGACTTCTTTCTTGGCGTCCTCGAATGACAGTTCATCCCCGAACCGGCGGGCTTCGGCGCGCAGGCTGAACACGTCACGGCGCAGGGCAGCTGAACAGATGGCGGCCGTCTGGCCGTTGGGGATGCCGTGCGCTTTGGCCTCGTCGGGCGTCATCAGTCGCGGCCGGATGATCCACAACAGGCCGCCGGCAAGGTCGGCCTGGGCACGCCAGAAGCCCATGCCGAATGCGTGGCAAATTTTGCCGTTCTTGTCCCTCCAGATGTGGATGCCGTTAGTGCCGGGTAGCGGGTTCGCGCCGGTCAGTAGGGCAAGCTGGGCGACTGTCCGCAAGCCCTCTACCCCTACTTCCTTCGCGGCCGGGTGCATGGCCATGAGCGCGTCGGCCAACTTCCAGGCCTGGGTCGGCGCGTCTGCCCAGCGGGTGAGGCTGCTGGGGGTTTCGTCTTCGTAAATGGTTAAATCGGTTGTATCTGTCATGATGTTCTGTCCTCCGTAAACACATCCGACCACTCAATAGGTCGGTCCAACGGGTCGGGCGGGCCTTCCCGGTCCTGCTCGATTTCTTCGAGGCTATACCAGGTGCACTCGCACATATCGCACGAATAGATTCCGTCAAATCGGTCTATCTCGTGACCGCAGAATGGGCATTCAATCGGTTCAATCATTGCTCTTTCCTCGTTTTGGCCGCGACCAGGAGGCCGACGGCGCACAGGGAGAAAATGATGAGTAGGACGATGGCTATCAGGATATCGGCCGCATTAGCAGACATGCGCCACCTCCTCGACCTCGGCCAGCCTTGCCGTCGCGCGGCCGTCGATGACCACTGCCAGCGTATGCTTGCAATGATGAACGGCTTTTATCGTGACCGGGCTGTAGGCGAACGCCTTGCAGTAGCACTTCCACGGGTCAGCGGTATCAAAGCGCACGACCGGGTAGGTCTGCCCGCTGGGGCTGTCCACGTTGACCAGGTAGTCATCGAGCCGGCGGATAGTTCCGTCCACGCATACCCCGGCCGCGCGGTCGATGGTCTCGGCGGCGTGGGGATGCCGGGCGGCCAGCATCGCGGCCGCTTCACGGATGAGGGCATTGCGGGTGCTGTTAATATCTGCTATCATGTTCATACGTATCCTCCTATTTTGGGGCTTGCCCCGGCCGGCGTTCCTAGCACCGGCCGGGGCGCTTTTGTTTAGCGGCGCCTTTAGCGCAGCTCCTCGTGGTCGTGACCGCTGTAGAGCCGGTAGGTGTTCTCGGTCGCGTGACGGTACGGTTTCGGGTCGCCCAGCGGCCGACGGTACTCGTTGTATTCATCGCCGCCGCAAGTGTTGACCCACCACCCCATGCGCCGATTGTCGCTGACAGGGTACGCGTGATCCTCGCGATATTCCCAGCCGTCGCGCTGGAGGATGCGACGGGCCTTGTCCAGTTGTTGTTGGGTCATGTTTTCGGTGAAGTTGTAGGGGTTCATTTCTGTATCTCCTGGTTCACTACCGCTGTATCAACTTATGGATATTGTATATCAATTGTCTGATAGTGTCAAGTAGTTGATACGAATTGCCTTAACCAAAATCGAAAGCAAAATCGTCTACCCTGTGGACATATCATTCCAGGAGGCAGACATGGCAGAAGTGGATTTTGACAAGGGCGACCAGCTAGAGCGAATCAAGTCGCTGGTCATCAAGGGAGAGACCCTTTATGCCGTTTACGACATGAAGGGTGGTGGCACGGGATTTATGGGGATTACGGACTTGCGGATCATCTTCATGGATGAATCGTTTTTCCGCAAGAGCAAGGCGCTCGTGACCGTGCCGTTCACAAAGATTACGGCGCTGGGCGTAGAGGATACCGGCCGGTCGCTCAACCCGTTCGGCGCGACCTCGAAGCTGTTCATTACGGCCGAGACGCGAGAATGGGAGTTTGAATTCAGGTCGAATGAAAAGGCTCATCGCGCCTACTGGTACATCATGTCCAACCTGCTACAGAATGAGCGCAAGGGGTTGATGAAGGAATAATCGACCACGCGCAACACAAAAGCAAAAGCCGCCTTGATGGGCGGCTTTTTTTTGAGCGTCAGAATTTCGATATATCAACATCTTGACATACGTGCCGATGTTGTGTTATCATTGCCCTATGTTGAATTTGGCTAATGAAATGGCTACCGGCTCTTTTCGACCGAAAATCCGCGAGCTGCTCGACCGATACGAAAAGACCCTATATCGGGCCGCGAAGGACGGTGAGATTAGTTATAGCACAGTTCACCGCTGGCTCAATGAACCCGATGCGATTGAACGCATCGAGGGCAAAATCCTTTTTGGTTTTTTGCTGGGTCTCGGGTTGTCGCTCGATGAGGTAAACGAACTTCGTCTCGGTGACGTGTTTGAATTCACCCCAGAGAAAGAGCAGGAACCGGCTAAGTAGGAGACAAAAGGCCCACCCCTTTCAGAGCGAGCCTATCGTTTCACCCCTATCCCTGACAATTGCACCTGACGGGATAGGCATCGGACATTAACAACTGAATGAAATCGAATCGTAATGCCCTACGGGAGCGACGGGGATCGAACCCGCGATCTTCGGCTTGACAGGCTTATGTAATTATCACTAGACCTAACGGCCGAAGAACGCACGGGCCAGACCGTCGCCACCTCGATAGCGGTCGGCCAGTAGTGCGACGGTCGCGTCTACCTCGGTCTGGGCGATGTCGTCATAGTAGGCGAGCGTCGTGCGCTCTGAGGTATGGCCGGCCAGAAGTTGTCCTACCTTCGGGTCGCCCGATGCGGCGATAGCATCGGTCACAAGCCGCTTGCGTATGGCGTGGAAGCCGAACGGCCGCACGCCCGCGAATTCGCAGACGCGGTACAGCCCGATTTGCAGCGCGTCGATACGGATACGTTTCCCGGTTTGCAAACTCAGGAAGACGTACCCTAAACGCGGTGGCACGTGGGTCAGCCAGCGCCGCAACAACTCCGCAGTCTCATCAAAGAATCGAATCTCGACCCGGTCGGTTTTGCCCTGGCTATCGGCGCGGTGAACGTGCCGGTGGCCGACGGTCTTAGGCCGGTCGAGCGCCGCAACGACGGCCGCGCGGCGCAAGTTCCACGCTTCACCGCGCCGGCACGCTGAATCGGCTATGAGGCTGACCAGCGCGGCGTCGCGCAGGTCGCGGGGCTGGTAGCCGCGATGGGCGGCGAAGGCGCCCAGGCTGGACACGACGGCGGCAAAGTCGGCAGGGTCGGCGGCGCGGCTGTGAACGGGCCGGAATGAGTAGCGGTTATCGCGCCCGCGTAGCACATTGGAGCCGTCGAGGGAGCAGTAGCGGCGGTCGGCGGCCCAGCGCCAAAATGCGAGATGCGTCGATTTGTGGCCGGCAAGTGTTCCAGAAGCAAGCCCGCGCTCGCGCATCTCTGCGAAGAAGTCACTCAGGTCGTTTTGCGCAGCGATGAGTGACAACCCCGCCCGGCCGCGGGCATATTGTCCCAATCGACTGCGCACCGTTCGCAGGTGCGCGCCGGAACAGCCACGCCGTTCCAGTTCCGACAGGTACGCGTCAATAGCGGCCGATAACGTTTTCGGTTTCATTCAGTTTTGTCCTCCTTTCGGGAATGGCAAGCCGGTAGTGTTGAGCCACTACCGGCCTAAATGAGGCGACCGTTTTCCAGGCGGTCAGAATGAAAAGGAAATGCTTAATTACATGATATACCCCAGATTCACTTTTGTGACAAAACAATCTCCCGGAGAATGACATGCTGGCCACTGTCGCATTTTTTATCCTCATTTTGCTCATCATCCCCATCCAACATCTGGCGTTCGGCCGTGAATCATCGGCCATCCGGCGCGAGTTGTTTCGACGGGCTATCGGTATCGGGACGGTCATGCTGCTGGCCCTGTTGCCCGTTCTGCTGGGCGAACTGGACATTGTGACATGGGCGGTCATCTTTGGCGGCTTCCTGCTGGCCGGGGTCATTCTGGCGGGAATGGTTTGGTTCGAGGAACGCCGTGAGCGGGCGGCTCGGGTCGAGCAGGCACGGAGAACTCTCCATGAACAAATCGAACAATGGGCACGTCATGACGGCCCGGAAGCGGATTTCTAACGCTGACGTGGAATTCTACGAGGACAACATAGCCCGCATGTTGCACATACTCAACGAGGTCCGGGGCATCACCCTGGACGTGACGGAAGCAGATTTGATGGAGGCGATTGCCATGCGCCTGGCGGCAATCACGGAATCGGCAGGACAGACGCGCCGGGCGTTGATTGCCCACCGGGACGGCAAGCAGCTTGGGGGTTTGGAGCAATGAAGGCCGTTGACTTCTTCCGCGCACTCGATGACAGCGATCTCGACCCGTATGAGACGCGCTTCCTGCTTCGTGTCTGGCGGCGCGGACAATGCTGGGAATCGCCCGACAGCATCGCGGAATCGACGGGCATGAGCCGCCGCAAGGTGTATCAGGTGCGCAAGAAACTGCTCGAAACGGGCTGGCTTGTGCTGGTCGAAGTGCCGGGGCACCTCGCCTATCAGGTCGCTATTCCGGCCGCCGAAAATGCCGTTGAAATAGAAGAATCAAATGTTGTAGACGTGCATGAGGTGCACACTGATGCTGTTGTATCTGTGCATGACGTGCACAAAGTTGTGCACCACGTGCACAAACCAGTGCACCAGGTGCACGCCCTACCTATTAATAGGACAAAAGAAGATTACCCCTCTAAGTATATACACGCGCCCGAGGCGGCCGCGTCCGGGAATGGGGCGGGGGAAGAAGACGACGGCTGGAAGCAGGAGGCTTGGGAGGCCATCGTAGACCTCATCGAATTCTGGGAGCAGTTGACGCGCCGCAAGGCTCCCCCGCAAAAGTCTGACGTATTCCGGGATTCATGGCTGAAACCGTTTAACGAAATTTGGATTGCCTGTGGCCATGACGTTGACGCGGCGAAGGCAAAGATTCAGGCCGTGCGCAACGACATGCTGGCGCAGGGCTTGACGATTTTGAACCCGGCCAAGTTGCCGGGCCATGTGCAAACGATGATTGACCGCGAACTGTTGCCGCTGACGCAGCGGATGAACGGCAACGGTCATGTGAATTTCAAGAACGACCCGGAAGCGCGAGAAGCGCATAACCGGGCCGTTTTTGACCAGGTCGCCAGAGAAATCGAAAAAGGAGAGTGGTCACCGTGGACAATTTAACTCAGCACGTTATCGTCGTCATCCACCTGCTCAGCGCGACGTATAGCCACGCTTTCGGCCCCGAACAGACGCGGGCATACGTGGCGACGCTGGCCGATATCGATGGCGAACTTCTAAAGGCGGCCGCGCTGCGGTTCATCGAGAACAACACGTACCCGCGCATCCCGACGCCGGGCGAGTTGCGACAGCACGCGGCCGAGATTGTGACCTCAGCCCAGGGGCTTCCGGCCGGGGCTGAGGCGTGGGGCGAGGTGATGCACCAACTGCGCTACGTTGGCAGTTGGGGCGCGCCGGCATGGGACAATCCGCTGATTGCCGCGGCTGTCAAAGACGTGGGCGGGTGGATGAACTTGTGCATGTCGGACAACCCGACGGCCGACCGCGCCCGCTTCATCGCCGCCTATGACGAACGGCTAAAGCGGCGCACGCAGGACATGATGCAGCTTCCGGCGTCGGAGAAGTTCCGGGAACGCCTGAGCGAACGGCTCCAGTCCGAGCCGATGCGTCGCATATCGGACGTAACGCAGAGGTTGCGTCTACAGGGGGCCAATTAACATGTTTCAGACCGCAACGCAGCCGGTAGGTATGAGCACGCCGCCACGCCCGAAGTGGCAATTGGCCGGCCGGTCAGTCAGCCAGGCGATGTTCTATGACGCCCAACAAGCCAAGCGCGACGGGCGGCGGGTATTGTTCACGACGGCCGATGGAGGGACCCACGCGGATGATTGCCCGAACTGCCTGGGATTTGGCCAGCTTTGCCTGGAAGTCATCATGTGCGGCCCGTTTAGGGAAATGCCGGCGGGTACAGCCGATGACGTGGCCGTGGCCCTGCGTCCGGCGTGTCATAACAATGCCTGGTGGCAAGTCACTCGCACGCTCTACCCGTGCCCTGTCTGTCAGAAAGAGGTGATATTGTGATTGGCACGCTCATCTTCATCATCATCGCGCTCGCCTTCCTGCTGGCCTATGGTCTGTGCAAGGCCGCGGCCGACGTGCCCGTAGTGCGCGAGGATACGGGGAAGTACGATGACTGACCTCATCATGTTCGCCATCGGCGCGGCCGTCGGCTTCCGCGCCGGGGTGCACATCTCGGCCATCGGCATCTGGCACGGCGCGCGCCAACGGCTGACGGAGGCCGAGTGGCGCGAGTTCGACCGGCTCATGGATAAGGCGCTGGACAAGGACGCGCCGCAGTGACCCATTCTGATAACTACGAAAGGAGAAAATATCATGTCCGACGAAACAACCAACAGCCCTATGGAATTGATACCCAACGCGCCACAGGGCCGATGTGTAATCTGTGATGACCATTTGGGATTATCGGCGTCCGAATCCCGACGCGCCGTCTACGCCGGCAGCAACCCGGATGGCACGGGACGTTTGGCCCATCGAAATTGCTGGCAAAACATGAGGAATCAAATCTGGCTGTCGTACGGGGTCAGCCTTGACGATTTGAGTGACCGGGAATTTTCATATCGACAGGCCGAAAGACCGAAGCTTGGAGACCGCCCCCGTCTTGGATCATTTCCAAGAGGCCTCCAGCACACGTTGATTGAGGAACGGCACGAGGCTATCGAGAGAGCAGAGAATTCCGAGGCTATTACGGCCCAACTTCGACAGGAACGAGACCGTACCTATGCCTATCTCAATACGATCCAAGAGAAACTTGAGGGCTGGAAAGACCGCGCTGACAAGCTAGATGAGATGATAAAGATTCAACTCACAGACGGCAACTGAAATTTTGATGGGTACATGCACGGCATGGCAAACGGGCTGTTACTCGCTCATGCCACGATGAACGGCACGCACTTTGAGGGGCTGGAGGCTCCCGCGCAATGGAAAAGCGACGTCAACAGCGCCCTTGACGCTGTTATTGAGGCCCTTGTCGAACAGAAAAGGAAAAGGAATCTGGAGCTTTAGATGACCCGCCTCACCGCTCTCGCCGCGCTCATCATCATCCTGCTGGCCGTCACGCCTGAGACGCGGGCGACGACCGAGCAGCACGGCTATGCCAGCGCCTACGCCCCCGGCGTCATGGATGAGGTCATCCGCTACCGCCTGGACAACAACATCTGGCGCACCCCGCCACCGCGCGACTGGTATCAGGCGCATGGCGCAATCGCCGCGATGGACTGCTCGACGGTCGGGCAGATGGCCACTGTCATCGACCCGGCCGGGCGCGAGTACCGTGTGCTCATAGCCGACTGCGCCGGTGACGACGGGCCGCCGGACAGGTTTAAGAGGATGAACGTCATCCTCGAACTGGACTGGGAACTATGGCAAAGCCTGACGGCCGCGCACGGTCGGCCGCTGGAGGTAACGCTACAGTGAGCGGGCCGGACCCTGCAGAGTTGACGACGCGCCAATCCGAGTTGCTACGGTTCATCGTGCGCCATAAAGAGGCGCACGACGGTAACAGTCCGACACTCCGCAAGATTGTGGACGGCACCCGATATTCTTCCACGTCGGCCGTGGTTTACGCGCTGAACAAGCTCGAGCGTTACGGCCACATCGTCAGAGGCGACGGCTGTGCCGCTCGTGACATTACGGTGCTCAATACGGATTATGTTCGCAAGATTCGTAAGGATATCGGCATTGACTACTGGCGGCGACAGGCTGAAATGTGGCGCGATCTGTGCCACGAGTTACAGGAACGCAACGGAAAGCCCGACGTGGAAGAAATGCCGTGTGAGCGTTGCCGCGAGTTAGAGGGCCAGGTTATGGCGCTCGAAACCGAGTTGTACAGTCTGCGGCGCAGGGTCGCTATGCTGAGCAATGTGATATGAGGGCAAGTGTCAAGTGGCACGTAGGTCGATAGCAAGATTCAGGAGGAACAAGTGAAAAGGAATAAGAATTCGCAGTACACTCTCAGTCTGGCCATTGTGGGGTTGTTGGCACTAGCGGCCGTCATTTGGCATATGTCCATCGTGACGGCCGAAAGCCCCCCCGAATGGCCAACGGCGACGCCCGGTGCCGCCATGACCGCGCCTGCGCCGGTCAGCGGCTACCCGGCTCCACCACCGGTCGAGCCCTATCCCGCGCCCTATCCCCCACCTGGCTATCCGTCATTCCTGCCGGCCGTGTTGGAGAGCTACCCGTGAATGAAGTCATTGCCGGTCAACTCGCGCTCCTGGTATCCAATATATATCAATACTACCGTAACCACGGTTACCACACATTCCACTATTGGATCGCGCACGAGCCCGGCGAAGGAGTCCTGGCCGGCGCCCTGGCCGATTTCGTAGAGGAGCACTTCCCGGTGGAGTGGGCCGCCGCTTGGCAACCCTACACCGACGACGCGACCTGCTTGCCGCGCGACCCGCGTTCCACGGCCGCGAATCAAGAGGAGGCCAACCCATGATTGACGTGCTACTCAACAACCTGGTGGCTCTGGCCTCTTACGGTCTGTGCCTCGTCGTGGCATTTTGGCTGGGCTGGAAAAGCTGGCACCGGAGGAAAGACGATGAAGAATAGCAAGATTGAATGGACGGACCACACTTTTAACCCCTGGGTTGGCTGCACGCGCGTTAGCCCCGGCTGCCAGCACTGCTACGCCGAGACGTTGATGGCAGACCGCTACAAGAAGGTGAAGTGGGGGCCGCAGGGCGAACGCATCCGCACATCGGCCGATTATTGGCGGCAGCCGTTGAAGTGGAACCGCGAGGCGGCCGCGGCCGGAGAACGCCGGCGCGTGTTCTGCGCATCACTGGCCGACGTGTTCGAGTATAAGCGAGACCAGTCCATAGACATGCACTTATGGCGCACCGACCTGTTCTCGCTTATTAGAATGACTCCGCACCTCGACTGGCTGCTCCTGACCAAACGCCCGGAGCTTATCTTTCCCATCGCTCCGTGGTTTGTTGAAAAAATCGAGAAATACCCCAACGTCTGGATCGGCACGTCCGTCGAAAATCAGGAGCAGGCCGACAAGCGCATTCCAGAACTACTGAATATCCCCGCGGCCGTTCGGTTCCTCAGCGTGGAGCCGCTGCTGGGGCCAGTAGATATCACCCAATGGCTCTCATGTGACACATGCCTCGATCGCCGCGTCCACTGGTGCGGGGCAAACCTGGTTGATTGGGTGATCGTCGGCGGGGAGAGCGGCCGGAGCGCCCGGCCGATGCACCCGGACTGGGTGCGTAGCATCCGGAATCAATGTCAGGAAGCCGGCGTTCCTTTCTTCTTTAAGCAATGGGGAAACTGGCTGCCATACGAGTATGTAGAGGGAACGTCATTTTGGAAAACGCCAGACGGTGGAATACATGATGGGCATCTTCTCGATATCACAGACCCCGAAACCGGTGATGTGGGCAAGGGATGGTTGGACATCGGTGTAGATATAACCCTGTCCGCCTGTCTCTTTCGCAGCGTAGGGAAAAAACCTGCCGGCCGTGTACTGGATGGCATCGAGTGGAGCCAGTTCCCCTCAGTGAAGGAGCAACCGGCCATGACACAGGAGGCCACTTCCAACGATGAGGCTTCCGTGATAGAGCCGTGGACACGCGCCGAACTCATGGCCGCGTTGCGCGAGGCCGGATGGGTGCGCATGAAGGGGGCGACGGGAACGTATGTATCGCCCGACGACCCTGAGGTGCATTTCACTCTGGACAACTACCGGCCGGGCTTCGGTGTATCGTGGCGCTACTTCGCAGGGCGAAACGAATTGCCGGCGACGACGCGGCCGCCGTTTTGAGAGATGTGAGTAGTACGTGAGGTTTCCGTATGAGTTCCGTTTTTGAGTGGACAAAAAAGCGCGAGGAGGCTGCGCTATCTCTTGCGCAAGGCGCAACACAGGCAGAGGCAGCGGAAATTGCGGGCGTGTCTGACCGGACAATCCGCAATTGGCTTAACGCGCCGGAGTTCTCCGAGGAGGTTGACCGCCTGACGCTTATGACCGGCATTGCCAACCGCGCCGAGCGGCTGCGCGTCGTCAAGCGCATTATCAAGCAGCGCGTCAAGGACGGTGAATTTATCCTGTCCGAGAAGGACTTGCTCGATTGGCTGAAATACGCGCAGAGCGAGACGGACGGTGTGAAGCTGGACATGGTTGGCTTAATCGATGCGTACCGCAACGAAACCCAAGACCCCTAGACGGCCGCCGCCGTCCGTGCGGATGGTCCATAGCTGGCCCGATGCGGATAAAGAGGAGCTGCTTCTGGCGACGGCGGCCGCGCGACCGCACGATGCCTCCGCTCCCCTATGGCGACCCAACCCCGACCACGACGACGGGCGGCCCAACCCGCAACGGCTGGCCTATGAAAGCGCGGCCGATATCCTCGGCTATGGCGGCGCGGCGGGCGGCGGGAAATCGGCGCTGCTGCTGGGCCTTGCGGCAACTGCCCACCGGCGTAGCGTCATTTTCCGGCGCGTGTTCCCAAACCTGCGCGGCGTGATTGAGGAGAGCAAGGAGCTACTAGGCCCTACCGGGTACAACGAAATGCTTCATCGCTGGAGGGTTGCCGGTCGCATTATAGAATTCGAGGCGTGCCAGCACGAAAAGGACAAGGAAAAGCAGCGCGGACGGCCGCGTGACTTCTATGGCTTTGATGAGGCGACTGAGTTCACCCGGTCGCAGTTTGAATTTATCACCGCCTGGAATCGCACGACGGAGCCGGGCCAGCGCTGCCGGATTGTGCTCACGTTCAACCCGCCGACCGATGACGCCGGGTCATGGGTGATTGACTACTTCCTGCCGTGGTTTGCTTATCTCTACCCGACGAAGTTCAGCCACCCTAATCCGGCCGCGCCGGGTGAATTACGCTGGTACGTGACAATCGACGGCCGCGAAGTAGAGCGGCCGGACGGCGCGCCATTCGAGCATGAGGGCGAGACGCTGCAACCGCGCTCACGCACGTTTATCCCGGCGCGGCTGAGCGACAATCCGCATCTGGCCGAAAGCGGCTATCGTTCGACCTTGCAGGCGCTTCCTGAGCCATTGCGCTCGCAATTGCTTTATGGCGACTTCGGCGTCGAGGGTCAAGCCGACCCGTGGCAGGTCATTCCGGCGGCGTGGGTGAAAGCGGCGCAAGCGCGTTGGCTGGAGCGCGAGCGACCCGCCGACATGCCGCTATCGGGCGTGGGCGTTGACGTGGCCAGAGGCGGCCTTGATAGCATGGTCATCGCCCCGCGCTATGGCTCGTGGTTTGATGAGCCGGTGAAGATACCCGGCGCGGATGTGGCCGATGGCCCGACGGCCGCGGCGCTGGTAGCGCAGAACGTCAACCGCAAGCAGCACATTGGTTATATCAACGTTGACGTGATTGGAGTGGGCTCGTCGGCCTACGACAGTTTGGCGGCCATGTATCCCGACGTGGCGCGGGCGGTCAACGTGGCCGAGGGTAGCAGCTACACGGCCATGTCACAGAGCGACCCGCCGCAACCGCTATTCAGGATGCGCAACAAGCGGGCCGAGATGTATTGGCGCTTCCGAGAGGCGCTTGACCCCGACGGCGGCGCGGACATCGCCTTGCCGCCGGGCAATGAGCTAGTGGCCGACCTGTGCGCGGCGCGTTACAAGGTGCTGGCCGGCGGCGTGATTCAGATCGAGGAAAAGGACAAAATCAAAGAGCGGATCGGCCGGTCGCCCGACATGGGCGAGGCCATTATGCTGGCATGGTATCGGGAGGAGGCCATGCCAGCTTTTCTATGAGGTAGCAATGAAAAAAGCAACTGCAGAACTATTCACGGGCACGAAGTCGGTCAGGCTGGAAGACCTTCCAGAGGAGGCCTGGCGCATCATCGTGGGGGACACGGGCGACGGCCGCGACAGGCTGAGCAAGCTGTTTGGCGCGGTCGGCTGGCTGTATCGCTGCGTCGATATCCGCGCCGGCGCGGTGGCCAATATGCCCTGGGCTATCCGCAAGGGCGAGACGGTCATCATGACCGATGAGGATGACGCGCCGGAACGCTACGAGTGGCTTGCGGATTTACCGGCGATGCTCTACCGGACAGAGGCGGCGCTCGCTCTGGCCGGCCGCGCCTACTGGTTTAACGAGCGCAACTATATGCGCACGCTGAATGTGCGCTGGTTGCGGCCGGATAGCGTCAAGCCGGTCATCGACAAGGATAGCGGCTTGACCGGTTTTACCCGCGCCATCGACGGCATGGAAAAGCCGCTGGAACTGGCCGACATCGTTTACTTCTGGCTTCCTGACCCGTTCGTGGAAATCGGCCCGGCCGAGCACTTTCCCGGCAAGGCGGCGCTCGGCGCGGCCGGTGTGCTGGCCAACATGGATGCCTTTATCGCCGGCTACTTCGACCGGGGCATGATTAAAGCGACGCTGTTGAAATACCTGACGCCGATGAGCAAGGATGAAGGCGAGCGCGTGCGCGAGTGGTGGCGGCGCGTGGCCACCGGCATCAGAAACGCATTCACCACCGAGGTTGTGCGCGGTGATTTCGAGGCGCTGACTATCGGGGAAGGCTTGCATGACCTGCAGAACACGGCGCTCACCGTCGAACAGCGTGAGGCCATCTGTACGGCGCTGGGCGTGCCGCAGAGCAAGGTTACGGCGAACGCGGCCAATTTTGCGACGGCCAATCAGGATGCGCGGGCGTTCATTCAGGACACGATTGCGCCGGAATGCCGCCTGATTGAATCGGCCGTCAACCGGCAATTGCTCGGCCCGGCCGGGCTGCGTCTGGAGTTCAAGCCCGACGAATTGCCGGTCATGCAGGAAGATGAGGCGGCGCGGGCGGCGTCGCTGGAGGCGTTGGTCAGGGCTGGCATGTCGCTGGAAATGGGCATAGCCGTGCTGGGCTATGACCTGCCGGATGATATCGAGCTACGGGAACCGGCCGCGGCCACGCCTCCGCAGTTGCTACCCTTCACCGGGCGACAGGAACAGACACAACCGGACGGTAACGCGCCGGATGACGGCGAGCGCGTCGAGGAAACGCGCCGCTTCCTGCGCTGGGCAAAGAAGCGCGAGAATCCCGACCCCGACCAGTTTGAGAGCATGGTGCTCAGCCAGGCCGAGAAGGTTGCATTGTTGGGGGACGCTGATAGCGATGATGCCCCCTTTCACGGCGGTCACGACTGGCAAGGCTATCCGTAACCCGGACGGCCGTCAGATGCGGCGCTACGAGCGCGAGTTCGAGGCGGCGGTCACGGCGGCGCTCGATCGCCTGCGCCGGGCGATTCAGCGGGATATCTCAGACGACAATGTGCAGGACATGATTGCCCGCCTGAATGACGACGCGGTGACGCGGCCGTTTCAGGACGCGATTGTGACCGAGTTGGAGCGCGTCGCCCTGGCCGGCTCGGAGTTCGGCCGCCTGCAGGTGGAAGGGGATGTGTTCGGCGTGAAGGCGCTTGAAATGACGGCGTGGGATTTGGCCAACAACGCGGCTGCGCAGTGGGCGATTGGTTACGGCTATGACCTCGTGCGCGGGCTGCTGGACACGACCCGCGACCGCCTGCAGATTGAGATTGCCGAGTACATCAACAACTCGCAGACCATTGGCCAGCTTATCGAGCGCATTACGGCCGGCGGCGTGTTCGGCCAGCCGCGGGCGCACGCGATTGCCGTGACGGAGGTGACACGCGCCTACGCGCAGGGCAATTTGGCGGCGTGGCGTGCGTCGGGCGTCGTCGAGGGCAAGCAGTGGAACACGAACAACGATGAACTGGTATGCCCGGTGTGTGGCCCGCTGGCCGGGCAAGTGGTCGCGCTTGATGAGCCGTTTCCCGGCAATATTGCCGCGCCGCCGGCTCATCCGCGTTGCCGGTGCTGGATTGTCCCGAAGGTGACCTGATGGCTACAGAGATACGTGGGCTGGACAAGGTGATTAACAAGCTGGAGAAGATTGGCGGCCGGGGTGCGCTATTGCGGCCAATGAAGCGGGCGACGGCGTACCTGCACGAAAAGGCGGCCACTTACCCGCCGGCCACGAGCGCCAACCGGCCGCCGGGCAACAACGGCTATAGCTGGTACGAGCGCGGCTTTGGCACCCGCACGGTGACCGGGGCGGCCTTCCCCACGTCCGAAACGCTCGGCCGTCGCTGGACAACCGAGGTCAGCGCCGACGGGCGCAAGGGCGTGGTCGGCAACAACGCCAGCTATGGTCCGTATGTGCAATCGGGCGAGCAGCAGGCCGGTTTTCACGCCAGAAACGGCTGGAAGACGGACGCGATGATAGCCGAGGAGGAGGGCGACAAGGTTGTCGGCTTCTTTGATGAGGAAATCGCGGAGTTGACGAAATGACGACCGAACAGATGACCGAACTGCGAACGATATACACGGTCGAGCCGGTGGAGGGCGAGATGGACGCGCCGCAGGTGGAAGATACGGCGATGCGGGCGGTGCTTCTCGAGATACGGCGGGCGCTGATTACGCAACTGCGTGCGGTCGAGCGGGCGCTCGGCATCTCGCCGTCAATCCCGCCACGGAAGCGGCCGCATTAGTCCTGTCCCGTCAGCCAGCGCCAGAGGGCGACCCATAGCTCGACGTACCAGTAGCGACTGCGGCGATAGGAGCGGCGACGTTTGGTCATGACGTATATTCCCGTATTGACATATAGTTGGGGTCTGTTGTAGAATAACAGCAATTGTATTGGTAGCCGTGCCCCCTGGCAAAGTGACCACCGGGCGCGAAGAGACTGATAGTCCTCTTCGCGCCCGGTTTTGTTTTGCGAGGTTCTATGCACGCACTAAAGATTTTGGAGCAAGACGACAAGACCGCCATCCTCGGCGGTTATGGCGTTGTGTTCGGCGGTTCTGACCTGGAGGGGGAAACGTTCACGCCGGACACTGACTATATGCTCGACCTCGTGCCGGAAAAGCCTGTCTATATCGACCACTCTGAGCCTACCTTCGTCGCGGCCGACGGCAAGACGATAAAGCTGGCCGGGATAGATGATCCGGTCGGCCGCGTGTTGGAAGTCACTCCCGACGACGTGGGGCTGTACATGCGCCTGCAGGTGGAAAAAGCGGGGCGCTACTGGGAGATTGTCGAGCAGATGGTTGGCACGGGGAAGGCGGGGTTGTCATCTGGCACGGTTGGCCATCTGGCCCGACGCGCCGGCAAGACGATCACCCGTTGGCCTATCGTGGAGGAGAGTATCACGCTAACCCCGGCCGAGCCGCGCACGGTTGGCGTGGAACGGTTGAAGGCGCTGGTCGAATTAAACCCTGACCTAGAGGCGGTGCTCCCAGAGGCGGCCGGTAAAACCGCGACGGATGCCGCGACGGAAGGGGCCGAGGAGACGGCCGCCGGGCGACCGGATATCAAGATTGTTGAATCTGAAACGGAGAAAGATGAAATGAGCGAATTGAACCAGACGCCCGGCGCGGCCGATGACCTGCAGAACAAGGTCGATGCCTTGTCGGAGAGCGTCAACAAGATTATGGGGCTGTTGGAAGGCAGCCCGGCGCTGAAGCGAGCCGGTTATACGACCGACGACGGCGGCGCGGCCGACCCGACGCACAAGAGCTTTGGCGATTTCCTGCTGGCTGTGAAGCGCAATGACGGCAAACGTCTAACCACGATTTACGGCGCGACGAAGGACATGGCCGAGGGCAGTGGCGCTAGCGGCGGCTATCTCGTGCCCACCGAGTTCCATGCCCAGCTTTTGCAGGTCATGGCCGAGCAGTCGCCCATCTACGCCCGCGTGTTCAAGCAGCCGGTCAACACTGACGCGGGCGAGTATCCCGCGCTCGACCAGTTCGCTAGCCCGTCGGCCGGCAGTGGCGACACCGCTATGGCCGGCGGCGTGAAAGCCAAGAGCAAGGCCGAGGGAGCCGCGCTTGATGAGACTGAGCCGAAGTTCACTGACTTGACCTACCGCATCAACAAGATTGGCGGCTACGTCGAGGTGTCGAATGAACAGATTGCCGATTCCGCGATTTCTGTCGAAACGCTGCTGCGCCGGCTGTTCGCTATTGCGATTGGCTCCAAGAACGAGCGCAACATCCTGCTGGGCAGTGGCACGGGCGAGCCGTTGGGCATCATGAATGCGGATGCCACGATTGGCGTAACAACCGCGACCAATGACGCATTTGCCTACGCTGACGTGCTGGCGATGTGGGCGAAGTTCAAGAACGTCTCGGGCCAGACGCCGGTGTGGATTTGTCACCCGTCGCTGATTCCGCAGATTGGCACGCTGGCCGTGGCTTCCGGCTCTCCGGTCGTGTGGGCCGGCAACCTGGCGTCCGGTCAGCCGTCTACGCTGCTGGGCTACCCGATTCTGTTCAGCGAGCACATGTACCAGTGGAAGGGCGACGACATGCTGCTGGCTGACCTCGGCTCTTACGTCCTGTTCGAGCGCCAGGCGTTGTCCATCGCTTTCAGCGAGCACGCCGCCTTCACCTCTGACAAGGGGACGTGGCGCTTCACGAGCCGCAACGACGGCAAGCCGTGGGTGAAGAAGCCTATCACGCTGGCCGACCCGACGGGCAGCTACACGGTCAGCCCGTTCGTCTATCACAACGACTAATCCGGTCAATCCGGTAGGAGAGAAACCATCATGGGAAAGAAACTCAGTGAAGCCGTTGCCGTGGTCGCCTGCATCGACCCGGATGCTTACGGAACCGGCGCTCAGACCTCGGACTGGATTGACATGTCGAAGTTCGAGCGGGTGCTGTTCATTGTCCAGGCGGGCACGCTGGGCTCGTCGGCTACGTTGGATTTCAAAGTCCAGCAGTCGGCGGCCGACAGCGGCACGAATCCGGCCGATATCAGCGGCAAGGCCATCACGCAATTGACCGAAGCGGGGACGGATAGCGACAAGCAGGCTCTGGTCGAGGTTCGCGCCGACGAACTGACCGCGGGCTATCGCTACATCGCGGGCGTCCTGACCGTCGGCACGGCCACGTCTGACGCCGGTGTGCTGGCGATTGCGTCCGAGCCGAACTATGGCCCGGCGTATGACTACGACCTGGCCTCGGTTGATGAGATTGTCGCCTGATGATTCACGTGGTCACACCGTTCTCCCGTCCTGAGAACGCGCTTGCGCTGCTTAGGCATTTATCGGGCCAGGGGGTTGCCCTGACGTGGCACCCCCTGGTATCCGATATCCCCTTTCCGGCCGGATGCGTTCGTGACTGGGTGCTTCCTCTGGCGGTCGACGTGCCGGCGGGGGTTGACCCATTCTGCTGCAAGCTGCGGGCGTTTGTGGAAAGCGGCCGCATTCAGGACGGAGAACGGTATTGCGTGCTGAATGACGACGACCTGTACGCGCCGGGCGTTCTGGCGGCCGTTGACGCCATGCCTGAGCGCATCGTGGTCGTGAGCATGTTGCGCGGCCAGCGCGTTCCGGCCTACGTCGCCAATGGCCACTACCATCCGACGGGGCCGCTGACGGCCGCGCCGGACAGGATGCACGTCGGCGCGATAGGCGTCGAGCAGTATTTCGTCATGGGCGAGATATTCCGGCTCGCTGACTTCCGTCTCGACCGGCCGGCCTGTTGTGACGGGCTGGTGGCCGAGTGGCTGGCGGCGACGTACCCGGATGATATCCGCTATGAACCGGAACTCTATGTGTTGTTCAACCGGCTTGAGCCGGGCAGGTGGGCGGTAGATTATGACGAAACTGTTGGCCTTTTGCCCGCTTAATCCCAACTATCCGCGCCTGTGGGGGCGCACGGTGCAGAGCATCTTCCGGCTGGAGCATGACGGGCCGCTGGACTGGCTTTTCGTCGCTAACGACAACCCCCACGAGCGGCCGTATGACAATATTACCCATAACTACGAGCGTGCGCGTCGGGCGGCGCTGGAAGGCGGCTATGACTTCCTGCTCACGATAGAGAGCGACATGGTCGTGCCGCCGGGCGCTATCGACCAGCTGCTGGCCTGTGACGCGGACGTGGCTTATGGCCTGTACGTGTTCCGTCACGGCCGCCGGACGTGGAGCGCCTACACGACGCTCGAGGAGCGGCATGGCGTGAGCCTGTCCGAGGACGCGCCACGCGCTCGTCGGGAATGGGGGAAGGTTATCGACGTGGCCGGTGTGGGGTTGGGCTGTGCCCTTATCAGTCGCAAGGTATTGCGGACTATCGACTTTCGCATGGGTGACAACGACAGGGTGTCGAATGACTGGCAATTTGCCCTCAACCTGCAGGAAGCGGGCTACAGCCAGCGGGCGCACCTCGGCGTTGTCTGCGGGCATCACAGTTATAAGCCCTGGCCACAAATCATCTGGCCCGACCCGGACGCGCAGACCCTTTACCGCGTGGAATCGCTAGGGGACGCGCCGACGGTTGCGCCGGGCGAGAGGATGAGCGTGCGCGTGGGCATGGGGGTCAACAGCATTCACAGGGAAGCGGTATGAGCGAGCCATACGCCACTCTTGAGGAATTACAGGCGCACATTGATGCGTCGGGCGGCGCGTCCTGGAGCGCGGGCGACGTTGCCAATATGGAGATTGCGCTCGACGCGGCCACGCGCTGGCTTGATGAGCAGATGGACACGCGCTTTCGGGCCAATGAGACCGATGAGACGCGCATCTATTCGGCGCGTTGGAATGACCTGGTCTACATCGATGACCTGATTGAGTTGACGACGTTGAAAACCGACGCGGACGGCGACGGGGTGTATGAAGTGGTCTGGACAGACGCGGATTTCATTCTGGAGCCGGCCAACGCGATAGCGGGCAATCGCCCGTACCGGCAGATTCGACGGCGGGCGAATGGGTCGCATTCGTTTCCCGTTGGCGGCTACGAGGTCGAGGTCACGGGCAAGTTCGGCTATTCGGCCGAACCGCCCGGCCCGGTACGTCAGGCGTGCCTGCTGCTGGCACACCGGCTGTGGATGCGCAAGGACGCCGTCTTTGGCGTGGCCGGCACGCCGGGCATGGGCGTGACGGTTGTCCAGGCGCGGATTACGGCCGATGCCGACATTCTGGCGATGCTGGAAGGGATTGAGCGGCGCTATGTCTGAGCCATCGATTGAACGCTTCATTGATGAGGTGATTGAGGTTGTCCGCGCCATTCCGGGCATTGCTTTCGCGCCGGATGACCCGCCGGGAACGATTGCCAACCATCCGGCGGCCGTTGTGTGGCTGACGGAAGGGCGGGCGCAGGGCGGTCCCGCGCCACTGGTCACTTACCATCATCGCGTGCGCATCGGCCTGATTACGGCGTTCGGCAATATGGCGCTGGCCAACCAGCGGATTTTGCCGCAAATCGAGCCGGTGATTGACGCGGTGTACCGCAAGTTGTTCACGAGCGGCTACACGCCGATTCAGAACATCGAGGAAATTTCATATACCTACGGGCCGATTCAGTGGGGCGATATCTGGTATTTCGGTGCGCTGATTGACCTGGGCGAGGTGAAGATACAGAGGACGCTATGAAACTGAAATACATAGGCAATTCGTTTATCCCCGACATTCCAGCGCGGGATTTAAGCGACGAGGAAGTCGAGCGGTTGGGCGGCGCGGCGGCGTTGATTGCCACCGGCCTCTATGCCGAGGACAAGGAAGTAAAGCCCGCGGCCGGGAAGAAGGCCGGGAAAGAGGTGAATGATGAACGGGGCTAAGTGGGCGCACAAGATTCAACTCGGCCGTGAGAGTACGCCCGGGCAGTCTGTCGCCGCGACCACGGTCTGGCGTGGCGTAGGTGGCAATCTGAAAGAGCACCGCGAGATGGTTGACGTGCCTGAGCAAATCGGCATCGCCATCCCGTCGAATCGCTCGTATTTTGGCCGGTCGCACGGGGCGCTGTCGATGGCCGCGACGCCGGCCACTTTCGAGCAGCTAATGCACATTCTGGAAGCGGGTATCAAGAGCGTCGGCACGGGTGCCGCTGACGGCGCTGGCTCAGGCAAAATCTACGCCTACCCGATGGGCCATTCGACCATCAATACCATCAAGACTTATACCCTCGAAACCGGCGATAACCAGCAGGCCGAGGAAATGGAATATTCGTTTGTCGAATCGTTCACCCTGTCGGGCGAGCGCGGGCAAGCGGTCATGGTATCGGCCGATTGGGTCGGCCGTCAGGTGTCGAATGCGACGTTTACCAGCGCGTTATCCATCCCGACAGTCGAGGAGGTTATCGCCAATAAAGCGTACTTCTACATTGACGAGCCGGGCGGCACTATCGGCACGACGCAAGTCACTGGCACGTTGTTGTCATGGGAGTTGAGCGTGACGACCGGCTGGCGGGCGAAGTGGGTCATGGATAAGAACCAATATGAGTTTGACTTCATCTATTTCGACCCTGACACATTCAGCGCCGAGTTTAGCGCGACCTTCGAGCACAACGCGACGACCGTAGCCGAGAAGGACAAATGGCGCTCCAACACGGGGCGTTTAATTCGTCTCACAATGTTCGGCAGTGAGTTCGCCACCGCGGGCACATCATATAGCAACAAGGCCCTGCGCCTGGATATGGCGACGCGCTGGACTGACTTCGCTGCGCTGGATTCCGACGAGGGCAACAGCGTCATCAATGTGACCGGCAAGGTCGGCTATGACAGCGTGGCCGCGAAGTCGCTGGAAATCACGGTCGTGAATGAGCTTGCATCCGTGCCTTAGGCGCGGGGATAGGAGGAACCCATGAGTGACAATGACGATCTGACGACCTACCGCTTCCACGTGACGGATGAGCGGGTCGAGGATATGGAATTCGGTCTGTTGATGGATGTGTCGGGTGAGCGCATGTCCATCCCGGCGATGGCCCGGTTCCTGGCGCATTTCATGGTCGACGGGGACGGGCAATACCTGGAACCGGCCGAGGCCATGAAAGCCGTGCGCTATATCAAGGTGCGCGAGATGAAGGCGACTGTCGAAAAGCTCACGGTGGAGATGCAGGAGGCGGCCGTCCCAAACGGATAAGGCGGCAGATTTACAATGCCGCCCTGCTTCCCGACAAGCCTCTGCCACTGCCGGCGTGGGTTGGCATCCTGCAGGCGGCCGAACAATGGGGGTGCCCGCCGTGGGATGTGACGGGCGAGACGCCGCCCAAGCGGGTCATGTGGTTTTTGCGCCGGTCTATCTTTGAGAACGAGAAAGAACGCGGCCTGAGAGACTACCGAAAGCATCATGGGAAAAAACCTGGTTGAAATCATCGTGACGGCCGAGGACAAGGCGAGCAGCGTCTTGCAGGGCATCAGCGGCGGGTTCAAGAACCTGGGTGCTATCGCGTTGGGCGGTATCGGCGTGGCTACGGGCGCGATAGCAGGCATTACCGCCGGCGTGATTAGCCTGGCTTCCAGCGCCGCGCCGGTGGCCGGGCTGCAACAGGGCTTCGAGGCGCTCACGGCATCGATGCAAGGCGGCAGCGCGGCCATGCTCTCGGCGCTGCAAGACGCGTCTGGCGGCCTTGTGACCAACACCGATTTGATGCAATCGTTCAACCAGGCCGCGTCGCTCGTCTCGAAGGATTTTGCGGAGCAGCTTCCTAACGCGATGGGTTACCTGTCCAAAGTGTCGGCGTCCACCGGGCAGAATATGAATTTCATGCTCGATTCGTTGGTAAAGGGCGTCGGCCGTCTCAGTCCGATGATCCTGGACAATCTTGGCATTCAGGTCAACTTGACCGAGGCCAATGAGATTTACGCCAAGAGCGTGGGCAAGTCGGTTGATGAACTGACGAAGGCTGAGCAGCAGACGGCGCTCATGAACCAGGTCATGGAGAAGCTGGCCGAGAACACCGAGGGCATGGAAGGTCTGTCTAACCCCTTTGAGAAGTTCAAGGTCACGATTGCGAATTTAAAGGATGAGATCGGCCTCAAGCTGTTGCCGGTCGTCGCGCCGCTGATGGAGCGGTTTGGGGGGCTGGCCCAGCGCGTCGCGCCTATGCTGGCATCGGCCTTTGAGCGCATCATAACCGGGGCCGAGCCGATCGTTGGCATCTTGGATGCCATCGCCGTCGCGGTGGGGCAGTTCATTGATGCCATCGGCCGCGGTGAAAGCCCGCTCGACGCGTTGATTAATGCCATCATGCGCTTTGGCGTCGAGATGGGCGTGCCGTCGGCCAAACTGGTCGAGATTCGCACGGCCATCGAGACGTTCATTGAAAAGGTGACTGAGGGCAAAGACCGCATTATGGAATTCGTCGGGCCGATTGTCGAATCCATTACGCAGTTCGTTAGCTGGAAGGACGTGCTTATCGCGGCCGCTATCGGCATCGGCGCTATCGTTATCCCGGCGATTATCGGCATCGTTACTTCATTAGCTCCGCTCTTGCTCGGTATCGCCGCGGTGATTGCCGTTGTCGCCGTGCTGCGCAATGCCTGGGAGAACAACTGGGGCGGGATTCAGGAAAAGACGCAGGCGGTCATCGACTTCATCAAGCCGCTGATTCAGAACGCGCTGGCGGCTATTCGTGCCTGGTGGGATGAGAACGGCGCGGCCATTATCGCGGCCGTGCAAAACGCCTGGACAACGATTCAGACTGCCATTCAGACGATCATCACGGTCATCCAGACAGTCATCCAAACCGCGCTGGCGACAATTCGAGACTGGTGGAGCCAGCACGGAGAGGCGATTGTAACCACCGCGGACAAGGCGTGGGGATTGATTCGAGATGTCATTAACGCGATGGTCGAGCAAATCAAGCAGATTGTCGCCGCGTTTCAACTCGCCTTTGAGGGCGACTGGCGCGGGTTTGGCGCGAAGTTGCGCGAGATATGGGAAACCGCATGGCGCACTATTGTCAATTTTCTGAACGGGCTGTGGGATATGGTACGCCCAAAGGTGGTTGAGCTGTGGGAGCGGCTTAAGGCATGGTTCCAGAATACGGATTGGAAGGCGCTGGGCGTGAGCATTGTGCAGGGCATCATCGATGGCATTAATTCGATGATTCAGAACGCCCTCAGCGCCGCCGCCTCAATCGGGAGCGCGATTCAGGACGTTATATCCGGCTTCATCGGCGGCGGCCCGGCCGGTCGGTCAGGCCGTTCGGCGCGGGTTGGTGCGCCACTTCCTACCAGCATCGGCGGCCGCGCGGCTATCGGCGCGGTCGGTTCCAGTAGCAGCGTGGCAATTTACATCGACGCCCGCGGCGCGGCGCGGGGCGTGGATGCCGATATTCGGCGTGCGCTGGATATGGCAATGCGCGAGTACGGCATTGCGGCCGAGACGCGCATCCGCGCAGGGGGGCGCTAATGGCGCAAATACTGAAAATCTCTGACGGCGCGACGACTGTCGATTTCATGGCAACGCCCGACGTGTACCGGGTTATCTCGTGGGTTCCGGCCGTGGCGCATCGCAAGACGGGCGTGACCGGCGGCCGCGGCTCCTACGCTGACGTGGTCGAGGAGATGGTCATCTCGATTACGGCGGCCGACCCGTTGCCTCACCTGGAGACGCTTATCGGGCTGTTCGACCAGGCGCAACGCTGGGAGCGGGGCGAGCCGGTGGCCGCCGTTCTGTTGCACTACCAGGCGACCTCAGGCGGCGAGGAGCTAAAGTCAGCCATCCGCGGCGCGGCGGGCGATGACGTGCCGATGGTCGAACTGCCGCCCAACCTGCTACTGTCGCAGGTGACGGGCATCCTCGATAACGTGCGGCTGGTCTTCCGGCGTTCCGGCCTGTGGCTGGGCGCTGAGGAAACGGTCACGGCATCGGCCGTCGGCAACGGCGTGACGACCGCGACGGCGCTGTACACGGCCGCGGCCGCGGTGGAATCCCCTATCCGGCTGGCGATGACCGGGCTGGTTGAGAACATTTCCCACGTCGCCAATTCCTACATCCTCATGACCGGCGCGGCGACGGCCACGGAAGCCGCCAAGCGGCTCGTGACGATTCATGCCGAGGACTTGACCAATTCGGGCCTGTTTACCGTTGAAACTGACACGGACAACAACGCTATCACGGGCAATATTCTGCGCTTCCAGCATAGCGGGCCGGATGGCTGGGCTACGTCCGCGACCGAGACGGTTTCGAGCGTCGTTTCGAGCAACGTGCGCCGCTGGGCGATATTCGTCAACTGGCGCAATAACTCGGCTACGACCAATTTTCAGGTGCGATTCCAGTTCTACGCGGGCGCTGCGGAGTTGCCGCCGTCGCAATCACTGATTATCCCGGCCGGTATCACTGACCCGCAGTGGTCGTTCGTGAGCACGGTGAGCCTGCCGCCGCTGTCACCGCTGACCGCGCTACTCATGGAAGTGCTCGCGTCTGACACGTCGGGCACGATTGACTTTGACACGATTGTCCTGATGGCGGCTGACAACCCGGCCACGGACTGTGTTGTTGGCATCCTGCCGGGGCAGTTGGGAAGCATTAGCTCGGCTAGCCTTGTGATTGGCGGCCATCCGCTGACGTATCCCGTCGGGTCGGTCTTCCTCGATGAAACGAACGGGGATATTCACCTGGGCTATACCGGCGACCCGGCGCTCTACATCGCGCCGGGGGCGCGGTCTATCGCCGCCAGTTGGTTGACAACGGACGGGGCCAATTGGCGAGCTATTCGCATCTCCGGTGGCGCGATTATGAACGCGGCATTTTCGGCCGTGCGCAGGCGCGGCTATCTGACGCCGAGGTGACATGCTAACGGTCCAGATTTACGCGGATTCCTCCCAAACGAAATTACTGGCCGACCCGAGTAGCCGGGCCGAGGGCTTGCGCTTCACGACCAACGAGCGCGGCTTTGCGGTGCTGACTATCACCCGCGTCATTATGTCGCTGGCCGATTCCTTTGAGGTCTACGAGTGGCCGGGCACGCCGCACGTGGTCGTGACGGATTCGAGCGGCATGACCATCTGGGAGGGGCGGGTCGAGGATATCAGCATCGTTCGGGGCGGTGTAGCGCTGGCCGCGTTCGGCTATAGCCGGGCGCTCGAGGACGTGCCCTATACGGCGCTGTGGTCTTACACGCGCACGGCCGGATGGACGGAGGTCACCGAGCAGGAACGGGCAACGGCCGTTCCGTCGGCTTACGAGATGGACAACAACAACCGGATTTACATCGCTCCGAAAAAGGGCGAGACGTATCCGGGCGGCGCGACCAATATCGGCGCAATGAGCTATGCCGCGCCGCATAACGGCAGCCGGACTATTACGAACTTCTCGGCCAGCTATAACCTGCTTTTGCCGTCTGGCTGGACATTGCGCCTCTATTCGGCCACGCGTGATTTCTCGACGGTTTCAACCGAGGCGACAGTGAACGCGACCGGCTCGGCGCAGTCGGGCACTTGGAACGTGACGCTGGCCAATCCACGGCCGCGCGTCTATGTCGCCATTACGAACGCGGGCGGCAGCGGCAGTTCTATCAGCGATGAGACGGGCGTGAATTTCGCCCGCCTGACGGATATCCGCATGGCGTCGACCACGGCCGCGACGGTGACGGCCTCGGCCATTGCCACGGCGCTGGTCACCTACGTCAACGGCGTCAACGGGGGGCAATTGAGCGCGAGCACGTCGCTTATCGAGGCGACGACGACCGACCTGCGCGATGAGGTCTACGAGGATGAGTATCCGGGCGACTTGCTCTACCGTTTGGCGCTGTTGCACGGCTACGAGTGGGGCGTGTGGGAAGGGCGACGGCTTCACTTCCGGCCGCTGGCCTCGGCCGGCCGCCACTGGTACGTCGACGTGGTCGGCGGGCTGGAAATGCAGCGCAGCCTGGAGAACATCCGCAATAGCGCCTATGCCGTTTACCGCAACGCGGCCGGGCGCATCGTGCGTACATTGGCCGCCGGTGACAAGGCCAGTCAAACGCGCTATGGGCTGGTACGGCGCGGCTATCTGACGGCGCAGACCACGAGCGCGACCGAGGCGGCCGCGCACCGCGACGCATGGCTCGCAGACCGCTCCATGATGCAGGACAGGGCGCGAATTGACTTTGTCCGCGTCTTCGATGAGACCGGGGCGCCCTATCCGCTGTACTACGTCCGCGCCGGCGACCGCGTGACCATGCGCAACTTGCCGCCGACGCTTTCGGGCAACGTCGACCGCATTCGCACCTTCCTCGTGGGCGAGACGGTTTACGACGCCGACCGGGATGAGATTAGCGTCTCGCCCAGCGTGCCGACGCCGACGCTGGCTACGCTGCTGGCCCGACGGGAGGCGGGTATCTGATGTCAGACGGGCCGGAAATTACCCTGCTGAATGACCTTGTCTCGTGGTGGTCGCTGAATGAGGCCAGCGGCACGCGCAACGATTCTCACGGCGGCAATCACCTGAGCGATGTGAACACCGTCGGCTCGGCTATGGGCAAGGTGGGCAACGCGGGCGACTTCGTGCGCACGAACAGCGAACGTCTGGAACTGAGCGACAGTTCCGACTACGACGTGAGCGGCAGCTTCACGATTTCCGGCTGGTTTTACAAGACGACCACGGGCGCGGCGGTACTGGCGTCCGTATGGAATGAGGACGGCGTTGATGAGCGCGGCTGGCGCGTGCAGGCCAACACCGAGACGAATATTCGCCTGCAAACGTCCCGTGACGGCACGTTTGGAACGACGCTCAATACCGCCAACGCTACCATCTCGAACGGCACGTGGTACTGGTTTTGCGCGTGGTATGACGCCAGCGATGACAAGCTCTACATGTCCATCGACAACGCGACGCCGGTCGCGTCGGCTTCGACCACGTCGGCGGTCTACCAGGCTCCGGGCAAGCTCATCATCGGCGGGCAAGAGACCGGTAGCGGCGGCTCGCAACACTGGGGCGGCTTGATTGATGAGGTCGGTTTCTGGACCCGCGTCCTGACCTCTGACGAACGGACTTGGCTCTACAACAGCGCCAGCGGCCGCGCCTATAGCGATCTCGACCAGGGCGGCGGGCAGGAATACCAGCAGGCCGTTGACGGCGCGGTGACGTTCGCGGGCGTGACGGTGAAACGCGCCGGCAAACCGGCCGCGGGCGAGGTTTCCTTTGCGGGTGAGACGGTTCGGCACACGGGCAAGGCGCTGGCCGGGGCGGTGACCTATGCAAGCGACTTGCTTCGCAACGTGGCAAGAAAGCTCGCCGGGGCGGTTTCGTTCGCGGGCGACGCGCTGCGCCAGAAGGTAGTGGTGGACGCGGGTGAGGTTGCCCCCAATAACCATCAGTACGTCCGGTATGCGAACAATTCCAACAGCTACACGCTGAGCAATTACGCCGTGCCCGCCGGGGCCAATAAGGTGCTGGCGGTGACGGTGAGCCTGATGCTCTCGAACGAGAACGGGGTAAACATTAACGGCGTGTCGTTTGACGGCGATGCGCTGACACCGGCGGTTGCGTCTACGGGTACATCTACCAGTCGCTCGTACTACATAGGAACCTGGATTCTGGTCAACCCGGCGACCAAGACGGGCAATATCGTGGTCTCGCTGACCGGCAACCATGCCGGGTGCATCATCTCGGCCGTGACGCTGACGGGAGTTGACCAAACGACGCCGTTTTCCCATACCGGCGTGACCAGTGTCACGCTAGATAGCACCTCGTTCGATGAAAACGACCCGCCGTATGGCGGAGACTGGACTGGCACGCCCGGCGATTACTACCTGTATGCCGTCGCGTCCAACGCCAGCAACAACCCAACGTGGGCATGGGATGATTTTGGCGGCACGGCCGAACTGTACGACCTGAATAACGGATCGTCTAGCAACAACGAAGTGGCCGGTTCGGGCGCGAGTGGAGCGCCATCCGGGGGGTGGGCGTGGGTTACGTCCGACCCCGTCACCCCGCCGCGCACGGTGGGCGTGGCTGTGGGATTCGTTGCGGCGGCCGTCAGCCAGGAATACGAGAAGGAAATTGGCGGCGCGGTGACGTTTGCGGGCGTGACCATCCGGCTACCCAACAAGGCGTTGGCGGGCGCGACCACGCCTGCGGGAGAACTCTCGCGGGATATCGGCAAGCTGGTCGCCGGTGCTGTGAGCCTCGCCGGTAGCATCGTGAGGGACAGCACGCACAGTCTGGCCGGGGCGGTATCGGCCGCGGGCGACGTGGTACGCCAGACGGCCAAACCGCTGGCCGGCGCTTGGTCGGCCGCGGGCAACATCTCGCGCCGCGTCTCGAAACGATTGGCCGCGGAGTTGTCCTTCGACGGCACGATAGAAGAGGCGCGGGCGTTCCTGTACGCGCTGGCCGGGTCGCTTTCCTTCGACGGCGGGGTCAGGCTGCAACCGTGGAAGGTCTTGCGCGGCGCGTGGTCGGCCGCGGGCAACATCTCGCGGCAGACGATGAAGCCGCTGGGCGGGGCGTGGGCGGCGGCCGGGACTGTCTCGCGGGCGGTGACCAGGTCGCTCAGCGGGGCGCTGGCGCTGGCCGGTAACGTGAGCCGCCATGTGACTGCTCGTGTGTCGGGCGCGGTGGCGTTCACGAGCACCGTGACGCGACAGATGGCCGTCTCGCTGTCGAGCGCGTTGAACCTGAGCGGGCTGACCGAAACGGCTCGCTTTCGGTTTGTCGCGCTGGCCGGGGCGCTAACCTCGGCGGGGTCGCTCGTGCGCCACGTTGCGACCAGTCGCGTATCCGGCGCGGTGGCGTTTAGCGGTGAGATTGTGCGGCGTGTCTCGGTGCTGCTGTCCGGCTCGCTGGACATGGCCGGGGCGACCGGCCGCTTTATCACGCGGGCGCTGTCCGGCACGCTGGCGACGGCCGGGACGGTGGCCCGGCGCATTTCTCGGCAATTAGGTGGGGCGGTCTCGTGGGTCGGGTCTGTTCTGCCTGTGCACTATCCCGGCGGTTTCGCGCCGGGCATTGTCCATCTGACGGCGCGGGCACGTTCGCTCGTGCTAACAGCGCGAAAGCGAATTTTTACGCTGACCGCAAGAAAAAAGTAGAGGTAGCAAATGAACGGAAATGTATTGATGCAGGGTAAGTTGTTGGCGCGGGTCATTCACCCGCCGGGACCGGGGCTGGCCTGGAAGCTGCGCAACGCGTTGCGCTGGGACTTCATCCTCGGCCTCATTGGAATGTTCCTGGCGAAAAGCCTGACCAGGCTGACGGGCATCCCGACGCTGGTTAGTTCGCTGCGCGTGCGCAAGCTGGCGGCCGACGGCCAGATGATTGACTATGGCGTGGTCGGACGGCGCGTCGTGACGGATGCGTTTGCCGAGTTTATGGTCGACCAGTTGCAGACCGAAAGCAGTGCGTGGGGCGATTTCAAGTATCACGACAGCGGCGTCGGCACGACGGCCGCGGATGTCACGGACACGGATATCGAGACCACGGACGGTGAAAGCCGGGCGACCGGCTCGCAGACCGAGGGGGCGAATCCGAACGAATATGTGAGCGTAGGGACTATCACTTATTCGACCACGAAGGCCATTACCGAGCACGGGTTGTTCAATGCCTCATCTTCGGGCGTGCTGCTCGACCGGCATACGTTCTCGGCCATCAATGTGGTTGACGGTGACAGCATCCAGTTCACCTATACGTTGGAAGTGACCAGCGGGGGCTAATATGGCCTCCAGCATCGCCCGAGAAGTTTGGGAAGGCGCTCAGTTCCAGGGCGTCGATGAGAAAATCGCGTACACGCTGGACGTGTCGCGGTTGGGTACGCCGTCGTCGCCGGTCATCGTCGTGAAAGACGAGGCCGGTGACGACGTGACGACCGCCGTCATGCCGGTGAATGTTCCGACGCTGCAGGGCGACAGGATTCTATTGTCGCCGCTGTATGGGCTGACGGCCGGCGTCCGTTATCGGGTCGAGGTGAAATATACCATCGACGGCAATGTACTGGAATCCTATTTCTATGTGCAGGGGCAGGAATAGCCGGTGATAACCCAGGCGACAACCGTTCTACAGGTCGCCAGCGTCATCGTGTTCGCCATTACGACCGCCGCGGCCGTGTGGGGCATGAAGCGACGGCCGCGGCGATGGTGGCTGTTCCTGCCACCTGTGTTGTTCGCGGCCGGCGGGGTGATTTATTACGCCCTTGCCTTCACAGGGCGGCTGTCGTCGGCTGAGTTTTTGCTGTGGGGTGCCGCACACCGGTTCGTGGGCGCGGTGCTCATAGGAGGGGCGGTCGTGGCATTGGCGGCCGTTATCGTAACGGTGCATGGCGATGACGAATGAGACCCGACTGATAATCGAGGCCGGCTTTTTCATCATCGCGATGACCGTCATCATTTTTTTGGTAGTCAGGGCTGCTATCAAGGCGCGGCACCGGTCGCCGGCCGCGATTGACATCTATCGCCGGTTGGTTGACGAATCGGCGCGAGACCTGAATGCCCGTATGGATGAGTATGACGCGCGGCAGGCGCGGGACAGGCAGGAGATTGACCGTTTGCACGCTGACCTTGCAGCGTGGAAGGCCTACGCACGCCAGTCGTCGCAACACAGCCAGCAGCTCGTGGATATGCTGCATGAGATGGGGTTCCAGGGAGAGATTCCGCCGCCGCCGGAACCCCCCTCTACGCCGCACTACCAGCTTCCGGGCAGTAATTCCGAGAATGACCGGCGGCTGGCGGCTGAATTAGCGGATGCGTTCAATCTGGAGGAGCTGGAGGATCTGGCCTTTCATCTGGGCATAGCGGCGGACACTATTCCCGGCGACACCGTGCCGGTGCGGGCGCGCGAGCTAGTGAGGTATTGCCGGCGGCGCGGGATGACGGAGCGATTGCGCAAAACGGCCGCGGAGAAGCGGCCGAGGAGGAACGAATGAGCGAGTACACAGTAGGGCAGGGCGGCGACTTCCCGACATTGGCGGCCGCGGCGAAGGCAGTCAAGCCGGGCGATGTGGTGCGCGTCATGCCCGGCGTCTACCGCGAGGTGCTGGTTTGTGACGTGCCCGGCGTGACGTGGTACGGCGAGGGCGACGCGACCATAGACGGCGGTTGGGACGGCAAGACCAAGACCAGCTCGTGGCAGACGCAACTGGCCATCACCGCGCCGGGTGTGACCGTTGACGGCCTCGTTGTGCGTAACTGCCCCGGCCGGGCGGTGGGGGTCATGGCCGATGATGTGCTGTTTCAAAATTGCCTGCTCGAAGTCACCTATCGCGGTGCGATTTTGGTCGGCGATTCGTCGAGCGCGGCAATCGAAAATGTGGTCATCCGCGGCAACACGATGCGACGCATGTCGCTGTCGTGGGTGGTCGGCGACCGGGGCGCGAACGGCCGCAGCGTCAACGGTAGTTTCAACGTCCAAAACGTCAGGGCCGGTCTCATCGAGCACAACATCCTCCATGACGGCTACGGCGAGGGTATCAACATCGGCCGCGGGTCCGACGGCGTGACGGTGCGCGAGAATACGGTCTATTCGACGGCCCACGTGCTCATCTATGTCAACCGGGCGCAGCGCACGAACATCATCGGCAACCGGCTGTACCACATCCCCAACCCGCTTTACGGCGGGCCAAAGGGCGACCGCATGAGCGCGGCCATCGTTATAGGCGATGAGGGCGGGCCGATTACGAGCCAGCACCCGGCGTCCGAGGGCACGATCATCCGTGACAATCTCGTGGTCAACGCCGGGGCGCTGTTGCAGGTGCGCAACAACGCCAACAATTACGACACCCAGCTACTCGACACGGTCATCGAAAATAATACGTTCGTGGCCGGGCCGAGCACGCGGGACGGCATCATTATCCAGAGCAACCAGCGCGGGCGGCCGCACCGCGACAACGTCTTTCGGCGCAACGTCATCCACTTTGACAACGCGCCGGCCGGGGCTGATATCGGCTCGCACGGGCAGGGGAGCGGCGTGGCGTTTGAGAGCAACGCATGGAGCGGCAAGCCGCCGAAAGCCATGCAAAGCGCCGGTGATATCTACGGCGACCTGATGCTGGCCAATCCGGGCGCGAATGACCTGGGGCCGGTGGGGTTACGTCTGGACAACTACCGGCCAGCGGCCGGGTCGCCGCTGGGCTTGCCGGTGGGCTGGATTGGGGCGCTCGCGCCCGCGGTCGTGGAACCGGAAGAGCCGCCGCCCGACCCGGAGCCTGTGCCGCCGGTTGTGGACGCGGCGGCCGTGCGCGAGCAGTTGGCCGTCATCCGGCTGGCGGCGGATGAGATTGAGCGATTGGTTGAGGCGGCCGCGCGGCCGCAAATTAAGGAATAGATAGGAGAAAAAATCATGGAAGCAAATCTGTTGGTAGGCATCGCGGGTATTCTGTTGTCGCTGGGGTTTGGCTACATCCCCGGCCTGAGCGACTGGTACAACGCGCTCGACGGCGTACGCAAGGCGCAGGTCATGGCGGCGCTGCTGCTCGTGTCGGCCGTGGGCGTGTTTCTGGCCGGGTGTTACTCGCCGTGGCAGGCGGTCACGTGCGATGAGGCCGGATTTTGGGGCCTTGTTGAGTTGCTTGTGACGGCGCTGATTACCAATCAGGCGACGTATCAAATCGCGGTGCGGCCGTCGAAATCGGCCGCGCCTGAAGCTGTTTAGGGTTAACCGGCTTCGGCCGATAGCCACGGCCGCCGGTGTCCCCTCCTGCACCGGCGGCCGTTAACCATATCATGATAGATGCACTCAACGACATTCGTACTCGCGCCGGACTGCCGGCGCTCGCGCCCAACGTGCAACTCGCTAACGCGGCGCAGCGGCACGTGGTCGACCTGGCCAGCGGCCGCGTTGACCTGAATAACTCGCACGTTGGCAGCGACGGGTCGACGGTGGCCGGCCGCGTGACGGCCACGGGCTATCCGCTTCAATCCTGCCTTGAGATGACCGGATGGGGCTGGGATGGCGACGCGACGCGGGCGGTCGATTATTGGATGCAGTCACAAACGCATTGGCCGATTATCCACGACGCTACCATGACGGAAGCAGGATGGGCCTACCTGTATCAGCCGGGGGCGCAATGGGGTCACTATTGGGTTGTGGTGCTTGCGCGGCGTGTGGGGCAACCTGACGCGCCTCAGGGCAATCCTGAGCCGCCTCCTACGGTCTATGTGCCAGTTGTGACGGGGGGGCGGGAAGTGCCGCCGTCGGGGGCTGTTGACCTGTTGCCGTATCTGCGGGGAGACGGCCGCGCGTACATGGTGCGTCATCCGTCAGGCGCTCAAGAAAAATTCCGCACGGTCGATTTGGGCGGCGGCCGCTGGCTGCAACTCAAAAATTCGCAATGGGAGGAGTTCCGCGCCGATGGCCAGTACATCTATCGCGGCGCGGATACGAGCGCGGGCGACGGGCAGTATTACCGCCAATTCGAGGACGGCAGCGAGTGGGCGCGATGGTGTCCGCGATACATGACCATCGGCCAGTCGTGGGCCGCGCCGGTCCCGCATACGGTACAGACGTATGACAAGGGCGACTGCCGGCCGGTTGACCATCACCGCAACGGCCGCGCGACGAACGCGCTGTCGCTGGCGGCGCGTTACGAGCGGATGACGTTTAGCGGTGTTGTGATTGAGGATGTGATCGAACTGCGAACGCACACCGGCGAGCGCATGTTCTGGGGGCGCGGCTGGGGATTATGTGCGTGGAAGTCAGCATGGGGCAGTAGCGAGGTTGTCCAGGTACTACCGCCGCATGAGGCCGACAATGAGCCTGAGCGGGGGTGTTTCGGGCCGTAAACCCGTCGAATTCGACGGGTTTAAAATGCCCCGGCCGTCACGCGCCGACCGGGGCTATGCAGGGCTTGCGCCCGCGCCCGGCCACCGAAGCGGCCGGGGGAGTGGGGCTATTGTAGCACGGGCGGCTAACCCTCTGCCATCTCGCGCTCTACCTGTTGTTTGAACAGGTCAAGGAACTGCCACGCGCGGCGGGCGTCGCCCCGTAGCACATATTCGTTTTCCATGCTGTAGCGCGGCGGATGCAGCCAGCGGCGCGTGACGACCACGTTCAATACCGGTTCAAGCGTGTCCATGTCCAGCCCACGCCATAGATGCACGCCGCGTATAGATTTCGTCTTTACCATTCATTCCTCCATTAAAATCCGCGGCCGTTTATTTTAATCGGCCGGGGGCGGGTTTAAGTTCTTCGTCGGGCGGGTCGGGCGTCAGCGTGGCCGCGCGTCTGACCGTCGGCGCATCCGGCGGCGTGACGGGCCGCCAGAAATCGGGGTTTGCATAGCGGTGATACCAAGTGCCGTCCGATTCGTAAATCGCGTGATCGGCTATTATTGGCGACATCGTAAACGTCTGGTAAACACCCGCGGTCTCAGGCGGCTCGCTGACCGGCCGCCACTCATGCGCGGCCAACTGTTTACGGAGGGCGGCGATCTCGGCCTCGGCCGCTTTTCGGGCGATGGCCGCAATCGCCGTGACGATCTCGGCCCGAACATCCTCGTCGATGTTGTAAATCTGAAGCTCTTGCTTGATGCCTCTCCTGTCTCTCAGATTGGCGATGATGCCCCGGGCGGCGGCGTGCGCCCAATCGACAGCCGGAGGAGGGGGAAGATCTCTGTCATCGCGCTCCATCCATTCGTCGGGTGCGTCGAACGGGAAAGATGCGCCCGATTCGAGGTCACGCTCGGGATTCGGGTCGGTCGGGTTGTCAATGTATGGATGCGTCATGATTTGTTCCTCTTCATCCGGGCCAAACACCGCCCGGTCGATGGCCTCGTCAATTTCGGGATGTTCGCGAATCAACCCGTAAGCCTCCCCGTACATCATGTCGGCCAGTTGCTCACGCAGCGCGGCGAGTTCGGCCTCGGCCGCCTCAGCGCGGGCAATGGCGGCGGCGCGTTGGGCGTGCGTCTGTTTGTGTCTCTCGATCTCACCTTGAAGCGTTTTCAGGACACGATCCATTGGCAGCCGTCCATCCCACAATGCGGTTACTTCGTCGTCGTCAAAGTCGTATTCGTCTGTCATCATCATTCTCCTAATCAAACAGCGTCGGGTGGCCGGACAGCCTCATGCGGATGCTCTCCGGGATACGTTCGGTGTGGTCGCATTCTGGGAAGCGCGGGCAGCCGAGGAACTGGCTTTCGTTTTCCCGGTTCGTGCGGACGATCAACTTCGCGCCGCACTTGGGGCAGGTCTTTTCGGTCTCGGCCTTATCAGGCAGCGGGGTTATTTTAGTCATCATTCTCCTTCACCGGCTTGCGGCCGGTTGGCATCGTCATCCGGTTCATTGGCGTCAGCCGTGACAATCGTCTCGCCATTATCCACGTAGCCCGGTATCCAGATGAGGATACCGGGGCCGCGCTTGGATTCCGTCACGCTCCTAACGCTGATAGCAGGCTCGGCGTCCATCATGGCGACGGCCGTGTTAACCACCAGCCGCACCGCGTCGGCGGCGCTTATGCCGTCCTTTTTTGCGCTTGCGGTCTTCCTTTTTGGCCCACTCTCTTTGAGTAATTCCGACATATCTACTCCCTCGCACGTACACTGTTTTTCCGCTGTCGTTTACATAAGTGACGGCGCGGCCGTCGTCGTCTTTGACCTGCCAGCGCCAGCGCAGGCGGCCGTCTGAGTTCGTTTCCAGTCGCCAGCCCTTGCCGATTGTGTAGATGCCGCTCGATTTGCCACGGTCAATGTCGTCCAGAAAATCGTCATCGTCATCGTGATTTGCCACGGGCGTTTTTAGGCCGTTTCCCTCTTTATTTGCCACGGTCAAGACGGCCATTTTTGCTCGTGGCAAATCGCGATTTGCCACTACCGGCGCGTACCCTTCCGGCGCTTGCCTCAGCCTCAACCATTCCCCCGGCCACGGGGAGCGCCCGACCGCGGCCGTTACCGAGGGCGGGCGCTGGTTGCCCCCTGCCCCGGCTCGTAGCCGTTTGGCTCGGCTACGGGTTGACGCACTGCGTCATAGGTACTTTTACCTACGCGGCCGGGGCGCTCGA
>CAZZPX010000002.1:0-33066 GCA_964655955.1 uncultured Phycisphaerales bacterium
TCTGACGAGGATAGACAATCCTGAGTCATCTCCGTTTATCGTATCGAAAACGCATATCGAACGCAACATTTGATACGAACGCAACGCCTAACAATGCACTGAGGCGCGGAAGTTTCCGCGCAGCGAATTGCATTGAAGTCTGCGCTGGCCGTGCGCACAATCCAGCGGGGTGACACATGCACGGCACGGACGCCAAACTCGCAAGCCTCGAAGCCCGCGTTGCCGCGGTTGAATCCTGCTACTGGCAACTCTACGCCCTGCTTGAACAACTCACGACGCGCCCCATACCGCGGCCACGTCGCAAGCCGGTGGGGCCGATCTACGTTCAGAAAACGCTGACGCAAAGCGAATTGAACCGTTTAGGAGTGTGACATGGAAAACTTCTTTGTGTGGGAATTGGACGTGACCGGACCTGTTGTCGGTTTCGAGTTCCATCGGAAGTCTGGCGAGCAAATCGGATTCGACACCGAAGCCGAAGCGTGGGCCTACATCGCCTCGCATCGAACCGACACGCCGGCCAACTATTTCTTCGTCTCGAATGAAATGGTGCCGGAAGAGGTGCGCGCGAAGTTCAAGGTGACAGGATGACCCCAGACCAAATCGCCGAAGCACGCGCGACGCTACAGGCGCAGATCGAAGCCATCGAAGCCGAGATCAAATCGGCCACGCAATCGAAGCGCGACGAGATCAAGGCCGTTCGCAAGAAACTGCGGGCGCTGGACGTGCTCGCGGGGGAAACGAAATGACGCGATGCTCGGTGAGCCTTATCCAATATGTCGTGGGCGCGACCCTTGGGCAAAGGTTCACGGCCGGCGGCCTTTTTATAGTCGCATCCGCCGCCGGCTTATTTCTTTAGACATGCCCCCTGTGCCGCCTCTCGCGGCGCTTCCGAACCAACTCGGCCCGATGCTCCCGGTAGTACCTGCCACACTTCCAGCGTAGCGCCAACGTCTCACATTCAAGGTTCCGATAACAGTACGGACTTCGCGCGCCTGCGCGCATCGGTCCCCCGCAATTCGAGCATGACATTTCGATAGCTCCAAGAAGAGCCCCGGCGGGGTCGGCTTGCGCCGCGGAGCCCCGCCGAGGCATGGAAGGACTGGGGTTTGGCCCGATTATATGGCCTTGCGTTCTTCCAGCCACGCGACAAACCGCGCGGCTGCTTCGTCGTCCAGGTAGTGCCCGGTCATCGGGTCGGCGATGTACAGGCTTCCGTCAGCGTCCACGCTGGCCGTTTTGGCGTTGGAAAACTCCGCCAACAGATCGTCGGGTGTGACGTCGCCCTCCCAGTGTCCGGCCTTGTAGCTGTTGACCCATTCCGACAGTCTTTGCATCGCGTTCATTTGTCCTGACTCCTCGCGGCTGAGCCGCAAACGATTCACGCTGCTTTCGCCGCCGATCGACGCAAGGCGTCCGGCAGCAGGTCGATTAACGCTCTGATATTGTTGGACTGATTCTCAATGCCCAGCTTGCCCTGGACGTAGGCCAGCCAGTTCCATTTGACCGGAACCGGCAGCCCTTCGCGGTCCGCGATGGTCGCCAAGTGGTCTGCAATCGCCTGCGCGTCCGGCTTGCGGAAGCGGAAGCGACGCCAACGGCTCATCAAGCCGTCAACGTCATTGCCCCATTCGAGGCTGGTTGTGGTGCCGACGAATAGGACATGCTTGGGTAGCGATTCGAGCAGCCCTAGCAGCATTTTGCGACATGAGTCGTTCAGGTGCTGGATTTCGTCCACGATGTAGCACTTGCGGCCGGATTCGCCACGGCCCAAGAAATACATCCGCCGTTCCAGCTCCCGCAGGTCGGCAATGGTCGCAGCCCGGCTGTCTAGCTTTTCAACGTCCCAACGGTCGCAACCAAGGGCAGCGGCTGCAACATGGGCCGCGCTGGTCTTCCCGCAACCCGATATTCCGTCGCTTTCAAACAGCCACCGCTCGCCGCCGCCCGCGAAATTCCAGCGGTCGCCGCAAGCGGACTCGATTTCCGATATGACCGGCTGGCCGATGAGATCGCACCAGGCCGCAGGCCGGTATAGTTCGCTTAGCATTGGACTATCCTTAATGGCAGGGGCGGACCGTGCGCCGCCCCTGCCTGAATTGGTTAAGCTGCCACCGAATCAGCCGTTTCGCCAGCCAACTCGCCCAGAATGTACTCCGCGGCCTTCTGAGCCTGTGCCGCGGCCGACACGATTAGCTTGGGGTCTGATTTGAGACGCCCAGCCCAGTGAGCGCAGTAGGCCGCACTATCGTCAATAGTGGATTGGACAATGCCGACACGGCCGCACAAGAACGCGGCCCCGATCTCGGCGACCAGCTCCTCTTTGGCATACTGCCCGCTAGACCTGTCTCCCGTCAGTCCGCGATTTAGGCGCTTTTCGTGAGCCGTCGCGTGGATGGATTCGTGAAACAGGGTTGAGTAGTATGCCTGGGCGGCGATGAGCGTCCGGCGGTCCGGCATGTCGATTGGGTCGGACTGCGCGCGATAGCAGGCGCGAGCCCAGGAGCACCGGATATTTGGCCGATCGGCCCAGCCGGTCCAGACAGTCTCGCAGGCTCCAATGGGATTAACCGGAGCCGGATTCTTTTCGACCGGCGGGAAGTCTACCCCGTCAACCTGTGCTGCGTTGAACACACGATAGTAGCGCAGGACTGGAAGTTTCAGCGGGTTTCCGAATTCGTCCAACTTGTCCGGCACTTCCCAGTCAGTGAAAAACACAACCATTGATCCGTGTTCGCCCTTGCGAACATTGCCGCCCCTGTCTTTGGCCTGTTTGGCCGTGACAAACCAAGGGCTTGCCCAGTTCTCGCATCCAAGCAGGAGCGTGTTAACGCCCCTGTATTGCTTGCCGCTAATCAGGTTGCGCGGCGACGACTGCCGGCCAAACCAGGGACGACGCCAAGGTATGTCACCTTTGCCCAGTGCGGCAAGGATACGCTCAGTGACGTACCCATAGACCGGATTGGCCGATCCGCCGCGCCTTCGCGCTTGTGCTGTAACCATTGCAATTCCTTCCATTTAGGTGTGTTCGACCGGCTGACTCCGCAATCAGCCAGTTATGTATATAGTGTAAACCAATAATACAGACTGTCAAATGACTTGCCTAAAAATAATTGTCCGACAATAATTAGGCCATGAAGAGACGCGGCAGACCACCGACCGGAAATGCAAAGGACTCGCGCATGTATATCAGGATGCGGGAACGAGACCGCATAGCCATATTCCTGGCCGCGGACCGCTGCGGTATGGATGCCTCAGACTGGGCGAGGCAAGTGCTGATGGACGCTGCAAACCAGGTCAACAAGCGCCGAAAACCCAACGCAAACCAGCCGGATTAAACCCGCAGACAGGACACAACTTGACAAGAGTAGCGACCGATCCGTACCGTAGGATGCGGTTGGCCGGAACAGTAATTGCAAATAGGACGATTCAAACACGCGCACGCGCAAATCGAAACAGTGGCAATGCAGAGACGAGACGCGAGATATAGGCTGCATCGTGGTAGCGGGAGCAGGGGCGAGAACCAGATTGTTTCGCATTCCATTCCGAAGCATAGGCAGTGCCACGACGTGACACTCATAAACGCGCTTGCACCCCGCCGCGCACTCGCACACAGCACACCGCAGTAGCGATTCGACAGTCATTCAACAGTCAATGCAACGTAAGTGTCGTTATAGGACGTACATATAGTGCGTTTGCGGTACCGTTCCGCGTGGTTTGCGGACTGATTGCGGGCGTGCGGCTGGCCGGCTGGCGAGCCGCATAATGCGCTCGCGGGCTGGGGGGCGGTTCACCCCAAGCCGGCCCCTGAATATATGGGTGACACCCCCCTCTTGCGATTTTTTTCTCCCCGCCTGCCGGGAAACCTTCGTATCCGTGGCTACAATTTGTCGTCTCTAACATCTTGCGTAACGTGGATTTGATGCGCACAATGGGTTTTGGCGAGCGCATGGAGGCGTCGAATGTCCCTGTCCGACCTTGTTCTGGGTGATTTGCAGTCCGTTGAATCGTCTGGCGCTGTGATTCGCCCATCTGGCTCTCCGGCAGTGGTACCGGGAGCGCCGATCGTTGCTGCGTCGAGTCCTGCCATTGGCCAGCCCGCACCGAAGGATTTGAGCGCAGAGTCGGTTGCGGCCCTGTTTTCTTCGCTTGCGCGGTCCATTTCTGACGTAAATGCCACTTTGGTGCTTATAAACGCGGGCGTCTCGGCGATCGTCGCTGGCCAGGTCGGGTCGAATCTTGGCGCGGTGGACGTGGGTTTGCCGACTGAGGACCCGGAAGTGGCTGGAGCGTTGTGGAACAACTCCGGCGTAGTGAACGTTTCAACTGGATCATAGCCAATGCCAATGACAGAAGAGGTTCGGCGTCAGCTTTCTGGCGAGGACAAGACTGGTCCTGGTGAGTTTCGGTCCCCTGGTGCCAGGACTCGGCGTGACGAGATCATGCCGAAGGCGGGCAGACATGTCTATCATGCCGCCGATGGAGGGTTTGGGGTTCGGCCGAAGATGGGCGTCTCGGTCCATGCGCAGGTTGCCAACCTGAGGCGCGGCCTTGCCGACGTTCTTGGCGTCGCGGAAGGCTTGATCAGCAAGAGGTTCCTGACTCGCGCGCTGGCGCTTCTCGCTGAGGGCAGGCTGAACCTGAAGCCTTCTGCGGCTGAAAAGCTGATGGGCGGGCATGAGAGGCTGTGTCCGGCCATTATGGGCAAGGTCCCGGTGTCGTCAGTAGCGCGGAATCGTCGCATGATGGAGGCCTTGGCCTTCATGGAGGCGATTGTGCGCTGGGAGGACAACGCGATTCGGATATCGAAGATGAATCGGCTGTCTGGCAAGCCGGTTGATGAAGCCGCGATTCGTGATGATACGCCGGTTGAAGAGCCTGTGGTGCAGCAGGCGGACGCCGAGCCGGCAATTGATCAGAAACTTGCCGCGGTTGACGCTCTGGGCCGTCCGATGTGCCCGATTCACCACGTTCGAGTCAGGAAGAAAGACCTGTCTTGCAGCCGGTGCCGGTTCGAGCAGGCGCGAAGGGAAACGCTTGAAGAAGCCGGAGACGAATAGTTACGACCCTGTAGAATTGGGCCTGCCCTATCGCTACTGGGATTTGCGTGAGCATCAGCGGCGAGAGTGTCGCATGGAGGTGCTTCGCAGTTGGTTCGATCCGAACCGGCTCGACGTGTTCTGCACCGACGTTGACAAACTGGTTCAGGCCGCAAAGCTCTGGCACTTCCACTACATGCGCCCCGCACGGTGCCATCACGGCATCTACACCCGGCCGAATCCTGAGCACAAGTGGACGATCGTTCGCAACGCATTCCTGCCCCCGATGGAGCCTGGTGTGTGCGGACGGTCGATTACGCATGCGCCGCGCGGTACGGCCAAGTCGGTGACTCTGGTCTTTGAACTGCCTCAGATGGTTGCGATTTGCAGGCCGGCGACCGAAGTGGTGATGAGCCAGCGCAACAAGAAGAAAACTTACCAGTGGATGCGCAAGATTCGGGCGTCGATCCAAAACAATGACCTGATTCATGCCGACTTTGGCGGCAAGGGCAAGCTGTGGAAGGTCCAGGGCCAGCAGCAGAGCTGGAGCACGGAGACGTTGCAGTTCGGCCATGACCCGCAGTGCCGGATCGTCGGCGTGTCGGCCCTTGCCGCGGTTCGCGGCGAGCATCCGATCTGGGCGATTATTGACGACCCGGAGACCAAGAAAGACGCCCGCAACCCGGTCTTTGCCGACAACTACTTCGACTGGTTGCTTCACGACTACATTCCGATCGTTCAGCCGGGTGGTTTCTTCACCTGGATTACCACGATCAACGATGAGGGCAGTTGTGCCAATGCGGTGATAAATGGCGTTCGGATCGGCAGTGATTCGGAAGAAGATGATGAGGACGGATCGAGCGGGTTCATGATTGATGAGCGGTTCGCGTCGTTCAGCAAGACGGTGATACCGCTGTACACCCGCGATGAAGAGACGGGCGAGTGGAAGTCCTCATGGGAAGCGTTGTACCCGGTCGAGGCCATGACTTCGCTGCAGCGCAGCATGGGCTCGGCCTTTGACGCGGAAATGCAGGGTCAGCCCCGGCCTTCTGGCCAGACTATGTTCATGCGTGACGACTGCGCGCACGGTTGGGCGCGGTGCGTCAATGCGGATGGCGACCACTTCGTCATTGACCTGTATACGGGCGAGTGCTGGACCTGGACGGACTTCATGGCCACTTCCGTCGTGGTTGGCGGCCTTGATCTGGCCGATTCTCAGGCCACGCATGCACAGCCCGGCGCGGCGGTGTTTTTCGCCGTGCGCGGCGGCGTGATTTACATCCTGGACGCCTACATTCGCAAGTTGCAGTGCCTGTACCTGGTCGAACAGACCTTGCTGCTGGGTGTTCAATGGGCCGCGGTGATGCTGGCTGTGGACACTACGGCTATGCAGGTCGCGATTTTGCCGGTGTCCAAGTCGATCCGCCAGAAGTTGATGGATGAGGGCAAGGCGTGTCCGCAATTTGCTCCGGCCAATGCCGCGGGGATGGCGAACAAGGTGGCTCGGATCGAGGCGGCGCTGTCGTCTCGCTTCAGGGATAAGACGATTCGGTTCCCCTGGATGCACAAGAAGGATCATCCGGCGCTGGAAGTGGCGATGGCCCGGAACAAGCTGGTTGATTTGGCCCCGATGATGCGGCGCGACGATCACTTGGCGCTTCTGGCCGAAGTGGACCGGATCACGGACAATGCGAAGCCGACCGGATGGAATGGCCTGGATGCCATTGAAATGGCCATTCGCAAGATGGGCGGCGTGTCGGGCATTGAGGCTCCGACCAAGGAGCATACGAATCGTCGCACTATTGATCTGGCTCGTTCGCTGGGTTTGAATGTCGAGCCGAGAATACAGCGCGACGGCACGCTGACACCGGGGTTCGATAAGGATGATTATGACGTGTTCGGCGGCGAACGCGAATTGATCGATATGGGACGACCGACAGAGGACGTTCCGGACTATTTTGCGATGGACCCATATGGTTGATACGCCAGTGCTGATTACCGTTCTGTGCGCTGTCGCAGTGCCGGCCATTGTCGCAATACTGGTGCTTGGCCGAGTTCTGATGGTGTGCATTCGGTCGAACAATCTGAACTTTGCGACTGCGGCGCGTCACATGGAGCGCAGGTATCGCGCCGCGGACGATCACATGATGCGGATTGCGGAGAAAGAGACTGCCGATCCGATCGCGGTGGCGCAGATACACGCCAATGAGCGGGACCGACAGAGTTCGCGGGATTCGGGCATTGATCGTGACGCGATTGACGCGGCGGCGGAATCGCATCGTAAGGATGAGCACGAGACGCTCGGCGGAGTTGGGTACGTGGACGAATAGGAGAATGTCATGGCCAAGAAGAAAGAGACGACGGACAGCGCCGCGGAGCTGCTTAAACAGGCTATCGTTGCCATTGACGGCGACGACAACGAGTCGGCAATGGCCAGGGATTCCGCCAGGCGCGCGTTGAAGTGGCTGGAGCGGAAAGACCAGAAAGAGGCGACGCCGGCGGAGTGACATGAAAACGTTTCTTACTCTGGCGCATGACGAACACGGATACTTGCTTGCGGTGTTGATGTGCGCGGTCTGCAACAGGCAGTACTTAGCAGAAAACACCCCAAAGCCGGGCGATGAATGTCTCGGATGCGGAAGCAGGTTCGTGGGTTCGCCGGACAAGCTCAAGGGAAAAGATTGGGACGAAATCAAACAGTTCCACAGGGCGCTAGGATATGCCTGAACCCATCACAGACCCGAAGCTCGCGCAAATGATGCTTGAGCGCATTCCGGCCACTGACGACGTGGCCAGTCTGCCCAAGAGGGATCGCAGGTCCGCCAAGAAGATCGCGGACTACTTCCTGGAGCAGTACAACAAGGGTCTCGTCCTTCGCGCCCCGCACGCCGAAACGTGGATCAAGACGGTCAGCATCCTTCGCGGACAGCACTACTTCAAGGTGGTCAATGGCGTGTTGACTCCCCTTGGAAAGCGCAATCCGCTGGACATTCGGGCGCAGGTTCCGGTCATGGAGCCGGAGTTCAACATCGAGCTTGGCCGGCTGAACAGCAACCGCGTCGGCGTAACCGTTCTGCCTCGACTTGGGCAAAGACCGAACGCCGGATTCAAGGCCGCGTCGGGTCAGGCCATACTGGACGACTGGATCGAGGAAATCTGCTTTGAAGAGACGTTTGACGAATCGAATCAGCACCTGCTGATGTGGGGCGGGTTTGCGTATCGGCGCTTCATCGGGCCGTATCATAACCAAGGTTCGGTCATGCAGACCGGCTACAGGTCTGACGACGGATCGCAGTTCTCCAATCAGACCGTGAACGTCGAGGCCGCTGGCCAGCCGGAGTTCTTCCCCATCCCGTTCGATTCAACCTCGCCGGCCAAGTGCGATGGCATCATGATGGTTCGTACCGTGACGCGCCAGTGGCTGGAGCAGCAGGACGAACTGTACGGGGCAATGGGGTTCGGGGATCGGGCCAGAAAGCTGGCGACGTACGCGGACACCCATTCGGCAAGCCTTGGGACACGATCGACTTCGATCACGTCACACACACTGTACGGAGAGCGCATCGAAGGGGCTGTCGCCCGCTGGATATGGATGAAGCCGAATCCGATGTATCCGGACGGCGAAACCTACTTCATGATTGCCGATGACCTGGTGGGTTATCAGCCGACACTGCCTGTTGGCGGCTTCCCGCTGGACTTTGCGTACTATGTGAAGCGCCCGAACAGCTTCTGGGGCCGATCATTCTGCGGTCCGCTCATATCGCCGCAACTCGAAGCGAATCGGCAGTTCAGTTCGGAGATCAAGGCGGCGCGGTTCAACAAGCCGTTCATTGTCGTCGATCAGGAAATGGTCGATCTGAAGGATGCGCAGTATTCAGACAATGCCGTGGTCGGAATGCGGCGCGGCGTGTTGGGAGAGGAAAAGCGAGTTCCGTTCCACTACGTTCCGCCTATACAACAGGGACGCGAAGTAAGCGCTACGCTGGCGATGAGTCTGCAATTTGCGCGCACGGCGGCTGGGCATACGTCGGACATCGTGTACGGCGCACAAGAGGGCCGAACCGAAGGCGGGCCGGCAACGAACCTCCTGAACACCAATGCGCAGGCCCCGCTTCTGCCGACCGTCAAGCGGATGCGTCAGGCGCAGGCCAGAATGTACCCGGCAGTTTTGAATATGCTCGCCGAGGTCTGGCCGTCGCGCAAGCTGGTCAAATCTGCCGGTCCGTACAACATGGGACGCGAACTGATGATTCAGCGCCAGCACGTTCCGAGGGCCAGCGACGTGTTGATCATTCCGGCACCAATGCTGCCGGACGGCAATAACATGCTGGTTCAAATGCTCTTCGAGATGCGCCGGCTGCCGAACGATGAGAACAACCGGCCCATGATCAGCGCTCGCGAGTTCAGGCGGTCCATGATGCACCTTGGCATTGCGCCGCCCGGTATCGACATGATCGATCCTATGGAAGATGCGACCATGTACCGGATCATGTCGCTTGTCGGCGACACGCAACAACCGGCTGCAAAGACCTTCGATGAGTTCGACGAGAACGAACGGGATGCGTTCCGTTCGCAAGATCACCGAATGGCGATTGACATGCTGCGGCTGAAGATCGCCGAGCCGGCCTTTGAAATGTACAGCGGCTTTGTGCAGAAGGCACTGAACGATGAACTTGCCGCGCATATTGCGGCGCTCAATCCCGCCGCGCCGAACGATTTTGACGACCGTGCCGAAGTGGCGGATGCCGAATCGGGCGAACGCCACCTGTACGCGGTCGAAATGGTACAGGACCAGGACGAACTACTGGCAGAAAGCACTCAGGAGTAAGCCATGTCAGAGCAGACGCAAATGGAGCCGGTCAATCCTCCGGCCCAGACTCAGCCGCAACCCGCCGCGCCGCCGCAACAGCAAGCGCCGGCAAAAGCACCGGCACAGGAACCGGCCAGGCCCGAACTGACCGCGGACACCATCCTGACCTTTTCCGGTCCGGACGGATCGCAGATGCGAAAGACGATCGGGGAACTGATCGACGCATCGATGCGGCCCAGCACGCCGGGCATTGACCCGGAGCAACTGAAGCAGTTCGAGATATGGCAGCGGGCGTCGCAGAACGACCCCGAAGCCATCGGGCAGCTTCTGGACGGGGTTCGGTCCAAGCTCGCGCCTCAGGCTAGGGCTCCGGAGCCGGGCACGCCAGAACATGAACTGTCCGAAATGAAGAAGCAGCTTGAGGCGATGCAGGCCGAGCTGAAACAGGCGTCCAGCACGACGATGCAAATCAACCTTCAGCGCGGCCGCAACTGGATCAACGACCAGGTGAAGCGTGTCGCCGCTGAGGTTCCGTATCTGTCTCGACTGACCGATCCGGCCAGCGTCGTGACGCGGCATCTCGTCGATGTGAAGCGGGCCTACGAGGCGCAGGGCATCGACTTGCAGACCAACCAGCAAAACCAGATTCAGGCCATGAGCCACGCAATGAATCTGGCCGAGAAGGAACTGGCCGGGTATGCGCAGGTGTTTGGCGCGCAGCCGGCAAATGGACAGGCCAAACCGATCGTGAATGACCAGGGCGCTCGCCCAGCGGCTCCGGTTGGCCCCCCGCCAGGCTATTCCGTCTGGACCGACGGCTCGTTGCGGGATCAACAGGGTCGAATCTTGCAGCAGCAGAGCCATGGCGCAATTGCGCCGGTCGATCCGAACGGCACGGTTCCGGGGCAGATACCGGGTGTTCCTGCTGGTGGGTCGCCAGTTGGGTTGCCGCCTCAGCCGACCGGCCAACCCGGAAACCAGCGATTCAATGTTGGGTCACTGGCCCAGCGGATGCGTCAGCGCCAGAACGAATTGGCTCAAGCGGCCCAATAGGAGAACATCGTGCCGACCGATACGAGAATCGAAAAGCTGTACAAAAATGAGGTTTCGGCCAAGCCGGGATACCGCAAACTGACACCGGACGGATTTGTTCCGGCGGCGGAGACGGTTCTGGTCCGCCGTCACAGCCGGGTCGAAATGACGGACGGCGGCATTCACCTGCCGGACTCCGCGCAGGAGGAAAGCGTGACTGGCGAAGTAGTCGCCGTGGCCGAAGATGAGGATTGGCTCAAGGTGGGCGATACTGTACTGATCGACCTGAGCGCGGCCGAGAATCCGGCGTCTCGCCCATTCGCCAATGACCGAGACCTGGTGGTTCTGCATTGCTACCGTGGCCGGGAGAGCGACATTCTTGGAAAATTCCGTTTGACGACCGGAAAACGATGATATAGGCTATCTGCATCGGATCGGGGCATCCGATCTTAATCACTTCCGGGGCGCGGTCCCCAAGCGGCTATCACCAACCGCCAGTAAATCAGGCCGAGGCTGCCTGCGGTGCGAATCGTTCATTCGTACAGAGGCAACGCTATGGCCGACATTTTTGATCAATTCGAGACTCTGATTCGAGAGCATATCGACGATGCGGTTCTAAACCTTGAACTGCCCGGCGATGATGTTGTCAATTCACTGCTTGCCACAATGCCGGAATGGGCCAAGGTCGGGCGACGACTCGACGGCGCAGCCGGCTATGAGGCCAGTTATCGCATCCAAGTCATGGAGGGCGGCTTGGTCGAGGGTGGCCGGTTCGGCGAGGCCGAACTGACCCAGATGGGATTCGGATCGAATCTCAACATGGGCATCGGCATTACCAGTGGCTATCCCGATCCGCGAAACGTCCCCCAGGAAACGTGGCTGCCCATCAAGGTGTTCCTGAAACGCCTCAAGGGCAACGTCACGCAGGACCTGGAGCAGCTTCACGCCGAAATTTCCACCACGCCCATCGACTCCATCGCGATGAACAAGCTGATGTCCGCAACGTCTCAGATTCGGCATCACTTCGCATCGCACGTCTACGGCGACGGTACGGCCTCCCTGGCGCAGTTCGCCGAGGCCGGGACCATCTTCGAGGCTGGGGCGAGCGTGGTAGGACTGACCGTCAAGAGCGGGACCCCGTTCCGGTTCAAGAAGGGGCAGCGATATGTCATTGGCACTGACGCCAGTCCGCGCGTACAGGTGCTTGGATCGAACGGTGGCGGCGTGGTTCGATGCGTCGAGATTGACGACCGGGACCGCAAAGTCGTGTTCCAGGCCGAGGCGGGAGGCGGAAACTTCACCATCACTGCCGACATGCACATCATGCAGGCCGGCTTGTACGACTTCACTGCGGCGAGCACTGCGGCGGGCACGCTGGCCATCAACGGGTTCGAGAGCTACATCAAGAACTCCGGAACCTATCCGGGCACGTCCCTGGACGTTGGCCACCTGCACGAGCTGCGCGGCTACGTGTTCGGCAACGAATCGACTCCGGAAAATCCCGAAGCCGCGCTTCTTGCCGACGCAATTGACCGCATGACCGACGCGGGCGTTGAGCCGCCTCCGGTCATGATTGCCGAGCAGTCCGTCTGGACGCTGTACGCTCTGCTGGAAAAGCAGGCCGGCGCGACGTACCAGGTGCCGAACGGCGGGACGTTTGTCGCCAACGGCGGCGTTGACGGCCCGATGTTCACGCATGGCGGCAAGTCGTTTGCCCGACTCTCCAGCAATCGCATCCGACCCAACAGCATTCTGGGCCTTACCCCGCAAGCGTTCGTGAAGCTCACTCCGATGGGCGACCGGACCGTGCGGTGGTTCAAGAGCCAGGGCGGCACGGCGATGGCCGCGTCGGTGTTCGAGTCGGTTCAAGACGGCGGCATCATGAAAACCATGATGCAGGCTCCGTTCGATACGTTCTGGGAACTTGGCTGCCGCGAGCCGAAGCGCAACTTCCGCTACGTCGGCCTGCACAATCAGCGAGAGAATGTGTAAGGAGTGACCAATGGCTGAAGGCGATCATACTGAAAATCCGACAGCGCTTCCCTTTCCGCTCGGCAACAAGTCCCTGTACTGGTTCGACAGCCATGTCCACGTCCCGACTGGGCTGACCGCTCCGATCGTGATGCGGATTCGCGTCCCGTTCGACTGCTACGTGCGCGAGGTATGGCTTGGCGGCCTGGGTCTTACCGCGCCGCTCGACGCCATAACTGTCGCTACCGTCGATGCCGCCAAGACGATCGTGGCGGCCGTCGATCAGGGCGCTTCAAACAACGTCATGGCGAAGCAGTCTCTTCATGCCGACGTGGACAAGGACGCCTATCTCATCAACGCGGGCGACGTGATCAACGTGAGTTGCGACTCGTCTGGCAGCAATGAGGCGGGCTTCATCAGCATTGCGATCGGCGTTCGACCCAAGCAGGCCGGCTATAAGGGCATTTAGCCCAGGAGCGTGATCGATGAGTACAACGATTCGAGGCGTCGGTACCGCACAGAAGTACCACGACGTTCTTGACGTGATCAACGTCGGCAAGCTGGCTGGAGCAGGCATGCTTGGCGTCGGGGATATCCACCTGGTCCACGACGGATCGGACGTTCCCGTCAAGAGCATTCGGCGACTGTTTCCCAAGACGAACCGCTGGACCACGATTCAGTCCGCATTGGACGCTTGCCGCGCCGGCGCGAACGACTATGTGTTCCTGCATCCGAAGGATGACGGGTACGGAACTTCCGCTGCGCGGTCCAGTTGGGCGTCATGGGCGCAATCGGCCAATTTGGATATTGACAAGTCCACGACGCACTTGGTTGGCCTTTCTTCTGGAACCTATCGACCCCTCATAACGTTTACTGGGGCGCACAGCCTTCGCGTCGGCCCGGACAACACGAGCGATTCCAGGCTGTATGGAGTCGAATTGTCTAATCTGTTCATTCGTGGGACCGGATCGCTGCATGTGACTTGCGTTACAATAGGCGCATCGGCACTAGGTTTCGTGTTCGATACGCTCATTCGCAACTGCGACATCCAGAACAACGGAACGTCTGCTGCAACGGCCGAAGTTACGGACTACGGACAGCGAACAATGTTCGTGGAGACCGTATTGGGCGACACAATCACGCATCCGGACGACAACTATCTCCAAATCGTTCCTACAGCTCCAGCCAATCAAGCTGGCGGCCGAATCCAAGATGCGACGTTCATTCGCTGTTTTTTCAAGCATCTTGCCGCTGCGGTTGGCGATCAATTCGCAACCATTGGCGCTGGCGGCAATATGTGCCTGTTCCGCGACTGTACCTTTGTGAACTACAACGTCGGAGTAACTGCGATGACAGTTGGAATCGCAGTTGCGTCTGGAGGGTTTGTCGTTGCCCAGAACTGCGGAATGATTGGGGCTACGGCCTTCGGTACGACTGGACTGGTTCTGTGTGTTCCGGGCGGCATGGGTCTGGCCGTTACATCGGCAGACGTGTTCAATCCGTCGCTTGCGATCGACGGTGCTGAGCCTGTTGCCGCTGATACCTGATCGGAGCCGGCTTTGGCCAAGGAAATTCGGACACGAAGCGAACTGGACGAGCGGCTCCGAAAGGAGGGCAAGCAGGGTCTGTACGCCAATGAGCAGGCGAGGGATCAGGCGAAGTGGGCTGAAAAGCAGCTTCGCCTCGGCAACCTGAACAAGACTCTGCCGGACCCGCGGAAGCAATGAACGCGAACCTGTTCAGGCTTCTGTTCATGCGTCCGCGTCCGGATTGGAACCGACGCGGCCCGAAGCTGCCCGCATGGTGGAGGGCCGGCCTGAAGCGCATCGACCCGCTGCTGGACATGCAGTTCATGCCGGCGGCGAGTTGGCGTGATCCGGACGGCGTTGACCGCGAGAAGTACCCGCACGGCGTATGGGTCGTTGTGCGTCGTCTCAGGTGGACTCGGCTGCTTCACAAGCGCTGGGTCTGGTGCCTGACCGATGAGCACGGCAACTATCGCGCGCCGGGAAAGGACAGCCTGCGGTTGCTCCTGTACGCATTCAGGGCGCATCGCACCGGCGATTCTTTGAAGATAGAGCGGGCATTTGACAGGTCGCTGTCTCAACTGAAGGCGGCGAAGAGCGAGGAAAGCAAGGCAAGGCTATCGGAGCGAGTTGCCAGTGCGATGAGGCGCATGGGCATGCCCAACACCGCTGGCGGGCGAATCTTCAATCCGTGGGGCGGAAATGGGTCAAGCGTTTCTGGACAGGCTATATGAGTCGGTTTACGACTACATCGGCGATCCGAACACCACGCGCCGGCTTCCCAAGTCGAAAATACTCTCCGACTTCAACACGGTCGAGCGCGAGCTGACCGAGTATCTCCTGCGCCTTAGCGGCCAGGAGTCCACCATCAATCGGGCCGAAGCCGACATTACGATTCAAAGCGGGGTAGCCTTCTATCAGTTCCCGGTCGGGTTCCGAAACTTCATCCGGCTCGAAAAACGCACGGATGGGGACCGGAACCAGGTCGAAGGAATCCTTCAATCCATTCCGGAGCACTACCGCGCCCAAGTTGGCGTTGTCGTTCTTTCCGCTGACCGCGGCTTCGAGATTCGGCCCATGCCTCGATTGGACGCCGATGAGACCTGGACCCTGGTATACCAGAGGGGTCCGATCCTGATTCATCACGGAACGGCCCAGGCCGTTACGGACAACACGCTGACGCTGGCCACTTCGCCGGACGCCGATGGTGGGGAGATTGTCGGCCTGGACGATTACTACAACGGCTCGATGGTCCACGTTTACAGCGCCACGGCGGGTTCATATCAGACCGCAGAAATCACGGATCACGTCGCATCGACCAAGGTTCTGACGCTGCGGCACGACTGGGCGACGAATCCGACAGGAACGATCAAGTACGAGATTCGGCCAGTGATTCCGACCGAGTATGACGACGTGTACGCACTGCGCGTCGCGATGAGAAATTGCAGCCGAAGGGAGCAGGCCCGACGCTGGAACCACCTTCGAGCCGAATTTGAGTCTCTGATGGAAGGCGTTCGTTCATGGGTGCTTCAGAACGTGAGTGACCGACCGAACGAACGCGTTGTGCATGACCTGACCCTTGGCGTGGACCCATACGATGGCGTCTGTTGATTGGAATTGGAACTTCGCTCGCCGCGACATGGTGCCGGACGAATCCGGTCTTAACGCCACACGCCGAATCGCGGATCAGGTGTTTCGGTCGATGTACGGCGATCCGGTTGCGCCGTCGGCCCCGGCGTCTCTGAACTCACGGCCGAGCGAGTTTGATGTTGTTGGTCGTCGCATGCAGCCCAAGAGGCCGATACAGGAATTCGGTCCGGGCAGCAGTCTTGAGTGGATGAGCGACTTTTTCGGGATGTCAGGATAGTGCCGACTCAGGTCGAAAAGCGCGGAGACGGAAATCGTCTTGTCCATGAGTTTCCGGGCGTTGTGCCGGAACTGGACATGACTGCCGACCCCTGGAACCTGGAAGATGGTCAGGCATCCATCGTCGAGGGCGTTGACGTGACGGTGGCCAATGCGCTGCGCATCGCGCCGATGCGCGACCCAGAAGGCATGATTACGCTATCGCCGTATTCCGCGTCAAACCCGATCGTCGAGGCGTTCGGCTCCGAAATGTTCGGGCCGTGTCCGAAGCGGTACGCGACGACATTGAAGAGGAACTTCACCGCAGCAGTGAACACCTATGACGACACAGGGAACGGGGCAGGAGAGCACGCACTGGTTCATACCGGAGCGTTCACAAACTACGATTGGGACTCTGGCGATCACGCAGTTATCTATGACGGCTTGGATGTGTATGAGTCCGCAGTGGCGTCGCGAGTAAGCGACGATGCAATACTCTTGGCTGACTCGCTTGGAGGGGACTTGACCACCGTAAACGTCGAGATCGTCAAGGGGCGGTCTTTGTTCTACTTTCGATCCGGCGCATCCCTGACTCCGCATTACCTGATCAAGTCGCCCGAAGAGTATGCGCTGACAGGGGCATGGCCGGAGCAAATGGAAGGCGCGTACATCGTTTCTAACGCAGACGGCCGCCATGCCGCGACACAGATTGGACTTATTACCGGCAGAGTCGGAATAATCAGTTCCAACGACGCACTTCGATACATCGGATTCGGCACTCAACTGGTCGCTGAGGACAAGATCAGCATTCTGTTCAGCCAGCAGTTTGACAAACGCGGCGTGTGGGCGAGCGACGGCGAAAAGCTGGCACTCTTGCAGAATTTCCTGTGGGGTCTCTACTTGGACCTCAACAACAACAGTACGATTGGGGAGTCATGGCGAATGGCTATGATATCCCCCCATCTTCTTCTGCTCGTGAACGACAAGTATGCGCCGCGCATTATCAGGCTTGACGCATCGGCGCAGACCGCAAACACGAATCCAAGAGACCTGACGATCGCCGGGCTGCTCACGCCCAAGAAGCCGGAAACATCGGAAAGCGATGGCGATGACGACGGTCGGACGCAATACAAGAGCTGGGTCATGGTCGCCAATGGTTCGGGAGGATCGCTGTCGGCCGGTACGTATCGCGTCAAGGTGCGGGCGGTAAACTACATCGACAATGCGGAGTCGCGGTTCGTCGATGTCTACGATTCGGCGGACCTGGACGACAAAGATATCACGGCAACGTCCAGTGACGCATTGAAGGTCTGGAACCAACTCAGCACTGATACGCACCTGAATTGGCCTCCAATGCACGAGCGTTGGACGCATCTTGAAATCTGGCGTACTCAAGCCAACGGATCGGCCTACTTCCTGGAACGCATCATTGAAATCAATACGTTCTGTGCCAATGAGGACGGCCAGGCGTCCACAAGCGGGACTCTGGTCCAGCAGACGACGGACAGTGGCATATTTGCCTGTTCGATCTCTGACGCATCTTTGGCCAACCAGCCGCAGGCCACTTCGGCCGACCTTGCCGCAGGCGGACCTCCGCCAATCTGTAAGGATGCTGTGAGCCTGTCCGGAGTGACGCTGTGCTTCGGCGCTGCTTCTGAGGATGCCGAGGACCCGACGTTTGACGCGCGAATGTTCCCGATGCACGGTCAAAGCAAGTCGGGATACACGCACGCATCGAGGCAGGTCAATTTCGGCAGCGGGTCTCCGCTGGCCAACTATGCCTTTGTGGCTGGCGACAGACTTGAAGTGTTCTCGCCTACCGCGGCGATTGGCGTGTATCCGATCAATTCGAGAATCAGCGACAGCATTGTGGACCTCACCGCGCCCGGAATTGGCGCAAATTACGACGAACTCGATATGTGCATTCTCAGGGCGCACACCATCGTCTGGCCGAAAATCGCCAGCGATGAGGATGTCTGGTACAGCCGTACAGACAAATTCGCGCCGGAGAGCTTCCCGACCAGGAAGCTGACGCTCTCCAGTCTCGGCGACACCTATCGCCGCGCCGTTCGCACCGGACGATACGTGGCCGTAATCATGGACCAGGGCGTTCATGTGTTGTATCTGTCAGGTTCTGACTTGCTAAAGACGACCATCGCATCCAGCGGCATGGGAACGCCGTGGAGCAAGTCGGTTGTGTCTTTGGGCAATTTCGTGTTCTGGGCCACAAAGATCGGCCCGCGAATGATGCGAACCAGCGCCGACGTTGACGACCAGGGCAATCTTGGGTCGATCAGCTTCATGCCTGGATCGGAGCGCGTCAGGCAGTGGTTCGAGGATGCGTTCAATGATGGTGACGACGTTGATGCTGGCGTGGATACGCTGCATCAGTGCATCCGGTTCAGGAAGTCGCCGGATACGAACAACTACCAATCCCTCCAATTCTCGTTCGTAACCGGCAAATGGGGCGTGTACCCGGACGATTCCGGTGTTGCCTATGTGAGCACGAAGTACGCCGGAGCAATGCCGCTTCTGTCCCCTGCCTTGTATTCCGTGACGCAGCGAGGCAATCTGTTCAGGCTCAATAGCGTCAAGCTGACGCACGCCTACGATTCCCGGCCTTGCCAGGGCGTCTTGAATGGTACGTACACTATTACAACCACGAGCCTTACAAAGACAAATGAGTTCTCGGCCGCAATGGTAGGCGACATTGTTCGGTTCCGATCAAGTGACCCGTCGATTGATGGCCAATCTCGCCGAATTCTGACTGCATCGACCAGCCAGATAACGTTCGACGCGGTAACAGGGCTTGGAAATGGAGTCGAGTACATCGTGGGCGCTCCCCGAATGCGCATCCGGTACGCCCCGCTCCGCGGGCAGGGCGACCCGATGAACACCAAGACCATCGAGGGAAACCTATGCGTGGCCATTCCTGGTCCGCGCCATACCGATCCGTCCGGTGGTTGGCCCGATACGCCGCCTGGATCGGTGAAGATGAAGTCGTACCGGGATTACGTTCCGACGACCGAGCATGAGGACGGATTCAACATATCCGTGTTCCGGGACGACACCGTTGCCAAGAAATCTGAGGATCGATACGGGGCTTTACAGTGCCAGGGGCGCGCAATTGAGGTAGAATTGGAATGCCTCGACGCCAAGACGGACCTTAGAATTGAGCGGACAATGGTTCGTTTTCGCGAAGATGGAGACACGGTCGAGGATGACCGAACCGACGCATAGGTGACGACATGGCTGCTTGGGAAATACCAGTTGGCGCGGGGCTTGGCCTCTTCGACTACTTTGCCGCACTTGACGCGGAGCGAAGGAATCAGGATCGCCTTGAATCAGGCATTGGCCGGCTGGATGCAGCCAAAGACGAACTGCGCGGCATCTTCGGCATGGAGTCCCGTTCACCGTTCGGACGGCATGGCGATTTTACCATTGACCGATCCGCTGGTTCCGGTAGTCGCCTTGCCGGCGGCGCGGCATCCAGCGGCAGAGGCCATTCTGGGTTTCTGGACCCGATAGAGGGCAGAGGCTATCCGGACTTGTCACCGCCGGGTGACGAACCTTTCATTCGGCCCGACATAGACGATCTGTTTACTCAGGCGGAATCGTTCAGAGAGGGCATCCCGGCGGGCGGATTTGGCTCTGCGGCGGACCAGTTGGCCCAGAACCTCCGCCGCCAACTTCGCAGCGACCGTGACGCGATCAGCGGCAGGCTTCGCGAAGCGATGATTCCTGTAGGAAGTACGTTTGACGTGGTGGACTTCCCGGACTTCAGTGGTGATGCGTATCGAGCCGCGGCGATGGGCGATATCGCGGCCGGGCGAGAAGCGCAAACGCAAGTGGCTCGCGAACAGGCCGTGGCCCGCGGATTGTCTCAGGGGCGCAGCCTGAGCGAGATTGCGCCGGACCTTGACGTTCTGGAATATCAGCTTGGAGGACAAGCCGGGCAGTTGGCCCGCGGAGTAGAGAACACGATCGAAACGAATCGCCTCGGATACGGCGCACAGCGGGCAGCGCTACAGGCCGATCTCGCCTCGAAGGAACAGGCCATTAACGCGGCGCTGGGGCAACAGGATGCCCAGATCATGGCGGCACTGGCTGGCCAAGAAGCGGGCCTTGGCGAGACCCTTGGCAGGTTCGGGCAAACGATGGACTTCAACACCGCGGCCAATCTTGCGAATCTGACCGGAGCGGATCAGATCAACACGAGCAACCTGGAACTGGCGCTTCGCAACATGAGTCAGCAGGACCGGCAGGCGTTCGCGTCCTTGATGTCGGGATTGACGACCGGACAGGCGACCGGAGAGTTCAATTACAACCAGATTGTCCCGCAGATATTCCCGGCATTCGTGTCGCTAATGAATGCCAGAGAGGACAATCAGCCGGAATCGAAAGGATCGTCCGGCCTGAGCATCTTCGGATTTGGTTTCTCCAGTGGCTGCATCGTGGATACGGCCCTGGTACCGACTCCGGACGGCGCTAAGCCGCTGGAAAGCCTGAAGGTCGGAGACGTGGTAATCGACGGCGACGACAATGAGGCCGTGATTGTCGCCAAGGACCACGGAGACGACCCGAATCGGCCCCGACTCGTATGGTTTGAGACTGATGACGGAGCCAGGATCGGCGGAACGCCGGATCATGTCGTCGATGGAGAAACGCTTGGCGAAAGACTGGCCGGCGACGTTATCGAACGGAACGGAAAGGAAACCAGGATTGTCCGGCTGTGGTACGGACCGTATCAGACAATGGGCGATTTGGCTCTGTCGAGTCGCGCCGAATGGGTCGCCAACGGGTTCCGAGTCAAGAGCCGCATCCAGGATACGATCGATACGATTGGAATCGACGCGTGGGAATCGAAGATTGACGACTACGGCCACATAAAGCAGGAGGTTGCGTGATGGCTCTTGGCATGCCAATGGCAATGGGCGGCGCTGTCGCGCAGGCGGCGCAAACGGCTGCGGCCCCGGCCCTGAATGCAGTTGCGAACACGGCTGCCCAGTCCGCGATGCCGGGCTTCTTTAGTTCAGGCGGCATTCTCGAAAAGCTGGCGTCCATGTACGGCGCACAGGCTGGCGGTCTTGGCGGTCTCGGCGCAATGGGCGGTGTCAAGTTCGCGATGAATCGTGGCGGGCGCAGCTTCGCGTTCGGCAACATCGACAACGGCGGCGGCATGGCCGAAGAGGAAAAGATACTCAAGCTGGCTGAGCGGCTGATGTCCAAGGCCAACTCCATCAATGAGGCTCCGATATCACAGAGCGCTCCGGAGCGCCAGGTGCGAGCGGCAGACTTCACGGTTCCGAACGTCGGCTTGCCGTACATTCCGCTGATCGGCAGGAGATAGGCGATGGCGCAGTTTATTCCAATCGGTGGCGGGGCGCAGTTGCAGCCGCGGGTCGTCGTGTCCGGCAACCGTGGCCCTTCTGCCGCCGAAATGCTTGCGCTGATGATGCAGTCGGACCGCAACCAGAATCGGCTCAGTGCCGCAGAAGCGCTGGCACTGATTCTGCCCATCATGCAGGGTGCGATGGGGCAACAGAACTTCGCCGCGCAGCTTGCTGCACAACAATCGCAGTTCGGGGAACGTCTCGGCTTTGAGCGTGAACAATCCGAACGCGAGTATGATCTTTTGGCAAAGAAGCTGGGGTTCGATACGGCCCAGCAGTCCAACCAGTTCGCATTGATGATGAAGCAGTTGGAGCAGTCCGGAGAGGCGCAGGCCCAGCAAGGCCAAATGAATGCCGCACAGATCGAGGCGATTCGCGCGAGTATCGAGCAGGCGAATCAGCAGAACAAGCTGATACAACAGGACAGACAGGCCGCGCTAACTACTGTGGCGGCGGAGAACATCATCAACGATGTGATGGTGAGCGGAGATGTCAAGAGGCAGACTATCGAGAATGCCGAGGCGGAACGCGAGCTGGAGCATTCCGCAGCCGCAATGGATCACGCCATGTCTCTGGCAACGCAAATGGAGGCAGAGTCCGGCGGGAGTTTCCTGCATGGGCAGCCACTAATGACGCAGTGGTTTGGCGGCGGCGCAGACAAGGTGCTGGATACGCTTCTGAAGAACATAGAAGCTGGCGAGCAAGTGTTCACCTATTCGCGAGTTGGCGAACCGATACCAGCAGACCCCGGCTTGGACCAGTACGGATATCTGCAAACGCTTGAACACCTCATGGGCGACCCTGGGGCAGTGTCCAATCTGAGCCGGGACGCAAAGCAAAAGGCAACCAGATTCCTCGCCAGTCCGATCGCCGCCAGGATTCGCCAGGACGAAAGGCAGAGGCAGAAGGATTACCGGCAGTCATTGGTTAAAGTTGGGCAGGATACGCGCAAGGCGACGCAGGGCGTCAAAGAGCGCGCGCGTTCGGCCCAGCGAGAGATTTACGACGAAATCGCGCCGCTCCTGTCGAACATTCAAATGGTCAACGGGTTGCCCGTGTTTACAATGACGGACCTGCCCGTTCCGGCGGAGTTTGAGTAATGCCAGCGATAATCCCGATCATCCTGTCCATGATTGCCTCGACGGCGGGCCATGCTGGCGTGCGCGCCCTGCTTGGCAGACTTGGAACGCAGGCCGCAAAGTCCGGCGCTGGAAAGATCGGCGAGATTGCCGCCCGTCAGATAACTCCGGCCATCGGGAAGCACATTCCACAGGTAACTGTGGGGAGCATTGGGCGTGGCGGCGCGGAGCTTGCCTCCATGCTGGGCGGACTTGGTGCGTTTGAACTGACGCACCGCGTCTTGGATGCAGACGACGGAGAGAGCGCTGTTGCGCAGGGTTCGGCCAGTATGATCCATGCGGATCAGCCGGCGCAGCTACAGAGCGTGGCACTACAATCGGCCCTTGAGGAATACATGCGCGGCAGCGTGGAAGAGGACGCGGAAATGGACCGCATGTTGAATCATATCGTGATGAACGCACCGCAAATGCGGAGGCTGGTGTGATATGGCTGCCTTTGACGAAATGCTTTTGTCTCGTCTGCAAGTTGCAGAGGCGAGCGGGGATCTCAAGACCGCTGCCGTTCTCAGGGAGTTGGCGTCCACGAGGCGCGCCGAACTGAAAGAACGTGGAGGCGTAGAGCGGATTCGTGCGCAAACCGAAGGAAAGCTGTCCCTTGCCAGACAGGCCGACGAAATCGCGGTTCGTAACCGAGCTATCGAGGACGCCATTCGCGTGCGCGATGCTCGTCGAGAGCAACAGCAGATTAACGCACAAAAGCGCGTGGCCTTGAATCTGGCCGTCACTTCGCCCGGATCGGAGCAACTCCAAACGCTCATCAACAGCATTTCCGACAAGGGCGACGTGGCTGGTGCTGCCCATATCCGAAACGTCGCCGAGCAGAACCGCGCCGTCAAGGTTGCCCGGGCGCAGGACTTCGTTGTGCGAAACGTCGCGCCGGGCGTGGATATTGGCCAGTTCACGACAGAGATTCAGGACGTGGCCAAGGGCGAGCGCGTCGGACTCAAGATACTGGAGAACAAGGTCAAAGAGGCCAATGTTCGGGCCATGGCCGAGGCTGGCGAGATTCGACGCTTGGCCGGGACCGGATTGCCGCTGACCGAGGCGCAGCGCGTTGCGGCCATTCCCGCCACGACTAGGCCGATCGCGGAAGCAGAGGCGGTCAGAGGTCTACGCCGCGGCCAATTCGTGAAGGGGGCCGCCGGCGCTGGCGTCTTGGGCCTTGTCGCCCACTTGCTGTTTGGCAGGGAAAAGACGCCCCAGAATCCGCAAATCGACCCGCGGATGCAGGCCGCATTGATGCAACAGTTGCAAAGCGCTGAATCTGTTGGGTTCGATCGAGACACCCGGACCATGGCGCGGATTCTCGGCATGATCAAGACTCTGGAGAATATGTCAGGCGTTCAGTCCCAAACGGCTCCGCCGATGGCCGGGATTATCTAGGAGTTCGGAGTGGCTCTGTCGTTTCAAGACCAGCTCAACGTCGGCATCGCCAGCATAACGAGCGGCGACATGGACCTATTGTCCACGATGCTGCTTGAACCGAACAGCGTCACGCTGGACGAAATGCGGACCACTTCCGACAAGCTTGGTGTGACGGGATCGTTCCAGCGATGGTTCGTTGACACCGTGACTGATCCGACCGTGCTCGTGGCGTGGCTGCTCTCCCGGCGCTACCCAACGTCGAGCTGGTTGACCGGGCGCGTGGCCGACCGGCATATCGGGTCAGCGAATGATTTCACCGGCGTCAGCATGTTCACCCGCCCGGTCGAGAACTACTTCCGTGGCACGAACATCCCCAAGCTTGTCGGCCTGTCCATGCGCCGGCACGCCGAAGTGATGAAGGTCGGCAAGACAATGTTCGACCGATTCATGAATCGGCCCAACTGGCGAAACGAGAAGCCTATCGTCAGCCTGCTCATGGAGGGCCAGAATCCGTCCGGCGCAACCCCAGAGCTTCGCACACTGGCCACTACGCTGCGGCAGGACATGGATGAACTGTGGGGCTTTCTACGGCACGCCAAGGACATTGACGTTGGCCTGTACAACGAAACGGTGAGCAAGGCGCGCTGGCGGGAACGATCGCACACAGGGGCTGCGCAATACCTGAGAGACTATCTTCCCCACCTTCCGGCGACCTATTCAAACGAATCGGTAGTCGCCTTGGGCGGACAGGAGGCTCTTCGCCAACTCGGCAAGAACCAGGTATGGGGTATGCTCAAAGCGTCCGGACTTACGCCGGAAACCGTCTGGAGCGTGGACAAAGCTGGCCGGCTGTCGTCGAACTTTGCCAAGGTGCAGGAGTTCATGAACAACGGCGGCGACAAGATCATCAATCCGCGTCTGTACCAGAGGACCAGGCATAACTTGCCGATCCAGAGCGCCATGGGCCAGGAACTGTTCGTGGCCGACCTGGACGTTGTGTTGCAGCATTATGTCAACAGCGTGGCGCGGTCCTACGCCAATTACGCACCGCTGTCCAAGACTGAGCGGGCCATTTCCAGTTCCATCATCGAGCATCGGGACGGAAGTGTTGGGCGAATCTACCCCAGCGAGGACCCGATACTGGTTCAGGTCATTAACGAGGGTATCGACAGCCTTGGCGGCAACATCGTTCAAAGGCAGGTCCCTGGAACGCCTCACGTCCGAAGCGAATTGACTGCCGGCACCGGCAACTATCACATGCTGAGCGGACTCAAGACCCTGGTCCGGGCCATGCGCGGCGACCTGTCGGACGATGAGATTTTGTGGGGCAACCTGTATTCGTCGGCTCGCGCATCGTTTGATCGGGCCGCTGGCCGGGTTCTGGGCCGAAAGCAGGAGGCCACACTCGACGCTACGCTCAATTCGATCCAGCGAAGCCGCGACTACCGACGCCACATGAACGGGATTGCTGGCTATTTCTATGCCACCACGCTTGGCCTGAACCCCTGGACGGCCATGCAGAACATCTTGCAGCCGGCTATCACGACAGCACCCAGCATCGGCATTGGCCCGACGCTGGCCGGATATCGCACGCTGGGCAAGAAAGTTGGCGACTACATGAACGCCATCGCCCGCCGGCATCGAATGATGCGCGGCAATCAGAGCGTAGGAGCTACCGGGCGGCTCATGTCGTCGGTCGAGTCGGCGTTCGAGGACACATTCCCGGAGCTGGCCCAGGCCGGCATGCGGATCGATCCGCGGCTGTTCGAGGGGACTGGGGAATTCCTGGTTAATGAGGGCGGTCGCCGCGTGTTCCGCAACGTGGACGACTACTTGCGGGCGACGATGCTTCCGTTTACGCAGACCGAAGCGGCCAACCAAATCGTCAGCTTCTACGGCTCAAAGGAAGCGCTGCGGCGTGCCATGCGAGCCGGCGAATGGACTCCGCCAACATCACTGACAACAGGCAAGCCTGTCGTTGGGTTCGAGCTTGAAGAGGCACTGAACTTCGAGGCGTCGATGAATGTCAACGCCACACAATTCAGGCCCGGACCTGGAAGCCGCACAAAGTTTCAGTCGCTTCTACCGGCTCCGTTCCGGCAAATGACGACGTTCGCGACCAGGCTGTTCAACTACTTTACGGAATCTACCGTTCGCGGAGCCATGACCAGGGCCGAGCTTGGGCAGTCCGGCCTGTGGGCACAGGTGACGGGCGGCCGGAACCTGGGCCCGCTGTCCAGAACCTACCTGTACGGGAAGATCGCAGCTAACGGCGCTCGGGAAGTGCTGGGCATTGATCTGACCGGAGCGCTGGGCGTTACGGCCCCGTTCGCGAACACTTCGCCCGGACTTGGCGTTGTGCCGCTTCCGATACCGCCGCTTCCGACGACCATTGGCGGAATCGTCAGCTTTACGGCGACCAGGGACGTGAAGGACTTGCAGCCGCTGGAACTCCCGGGCGGTTATCAGGTTCCCATACCCAAGACATTGTTCCCGGCCGGCGTGTCTGCGAATCGACTCTTCCGCGCCATGAACCAATGGAGGCCGGACGTTGGCGGGTTTGTCGATGAAAATGAACGGCTGATGTGGCGCGGCACTAGCACAGATTTGATCATGTCGATGCTAGGTATTCCGCTGGAAAAGCAGCGCAGGGCAAGGCATGATATGGAGCGTTTGCACGCCAATCGGACCGCGATTCGAGACTTTCGTCGCCGATTCGCAGTGGCTCGATTGAATGGCGATTACGCCGAAATGGACGTGCTGCAACAGAACTACCAGAAGGCGTTCCCGGATATGGCCCCGCTGTCTGTCTCTGACGCAGACCTTCGCAGGTATCGCGAACAGTCCCGAATAACGCGGGTCGAGCGAATGCTGCAATCGATGGGGTCCAGGTCGAGGTACCTTCAGGATCACATATACGATCATGATCCCGATTTAATTGCGGAACCGAGTCCGCTGTCTGTACTGGTGAATTCGCTATGAAGATGAGGACGCAACAATTCGGCCTTTGCAAGAAGCCGAGTCAACTGGTGACAATCGAAACTCCGGTGGGGTTTATCTCGATCTCCGGAAAGAACATCGAGGTCGAAATACCGGCGTGCCTTCGCGCCCACAAGGGCAGAGAGCGCGCCATAGAGCACGCCCGCTGGCTGAGTGTAGACGGCGAGATCGTAAGTCCGAAGTATTCGATCCTCTCTCCGGTGACGGACTCGGAAGGATCGATCATCGGACTGGAATCACCGAATGAGTTTTTCGTCGCTTGCGGTGCCGGCGACATGGAGGACGAACGCGATGAACAGGAGTGATATGGTCCACGCATGGCGTCTCTGGCGTCAGTGGGTCGGCGGCGCGGCAGAGGACACGATTGGTTCATACGGCCCGGACGACAAACCAACTACCGGACTGATCGGCGTTGGCGGATGTCGGGCCATTGCGCTGCGCATCTTCGGAAAAGATGCGGATAACGAGACCGGGACGATAACCATCATCGGGTGGAACAACAACGGCCCTGGTCAGGTGCTATGGCAGGGGCAGGTCATTCTTGGGGCTACGGTGTTTGACGAAAAGGTCATACCCGGAACAGTCGTCGCGGCCGGAAACTGGTTTGAGGTGGATACTTACGATTCAAGCGGCGGAAGCAATGCGTGCGGCGCACAGGTGTTCGACGGCGGGGCACAAGCGTTGTTGATGGTCCCGACGCTCGGATACACCGACCTGGACATTCGGGCCACGGACAAGGATGGATCAACAGGGTCCGAAGCGGCTACGCTTTGTGCGATCTACCGGACCCACGACGCGATGCTGGTGGTTTGATTCATGGCGCACGAGTTCTGTCAACCATTCGCGTACCCGATACGATCGGACCCGGCCGCGGCCACGATAGGCATCATGCGCACGGCCGAGGCCGACGGGGACGTTCTGTTCAAGGTCAAGTACTGGCTGGCCAGTGCGGGAGAGGGAGAGGCCGTAACAACCGATCCGGTCCAGTCGAACGTACTCTCCGTGCCGGAGCGGATGATTGCGACTCTGCCCGACTTGGTTCCGAACGCCAAGTACGAATTCAAGATCATTCACAACCTGAACGATGCGGGCGATGTTGAACTTGAGCGGGTTGGCACATTCTGGGGTCCAACCGATTCAGTGGACGCCGAAGTGTGCGGGGCTTTAATCGGAGACATTCACAACGGCAATGACGCCGTGGCCGACAAGTCTGCTCAGCAGCTTCAGGACGTGGACAGCGTTGCTGATGTAATGGTTGCGCGTGGCTGCCAGATAGCCATATTTGGCGGCGACGATGTACACAATGTTCAGAAAACATACCTAACCGGAGAGAATGATTCAGAGAAGGTTGCCGCCGTTCACACCGCCTACAAGAACTTTTGCGAAGTTTGGGAGCGCCCAATGTCGCTGGCGGCATGCTATTGGATACATGGGAACCATGAGGGAACCGGCGCTGAGTGGTACGGGGATGAAGCGCTTACCGAAAGCCTTGTCGCAGGAATGTGGCAGCAATGGCACACGGCTGCACATAAGCAGTTCTTCGGCAATCCGGCAACGGATATTGGAGAAGATGATTCGGAGTGGGCAGACCCGGACGACATAACAAACACAGAGGCTTGGGTTGCAGCACCTAATCAGCCTCCTTTTGAGTCTAGCTTCGCGATTCGCCACGGTCCGGTGCTGATCGTTGGCGTCGATACGGAGCGATTCGGAGCCCCAGGAGAGTCAGCATTGGCCGGCATAGCAACACTTGGAGAGTCTCAACTTAACTGGGCTGTGTCTGCCGCCCAGTCATCTGACGCGATCTGGAAGATTCTGATTCTGCACAGGCCATCGGGCGGATATCGCAGGGGCGACGCAACGTTAACTTCGTACCGCAGAGGGAACCCGGCAGTTGTCGCCGGCCAAAAGCAGTATGCCTGGGGCCGATCCGAATTTGAACGACTGGTGGTTGGGGGCGGGTTTCATGCAGTCATGAGCTATCACGACCACATAAATACGATGCAGCGATACGTGAAGCGCTCGGGCATCCCCTGCTTCCAGGGTGGCTCCCCGACAGTTCCATTCTCGTGGACCACCCACTTTCGAGGACTGCCCAGCGCGCGGCAGCACGTTTATAACAACTTCAGGTCGATCTGGGTCTATAACGCGACCAGGGATGTGTGCGTGCTTCGGTGCATACGAACCGTCAATGGGGACAGGGATGGTACGCTAAATGAGGTTGTGTTTGAGCACCGACTGAAGAGATCAGTCCACTTCGGATAGGGAGAGCGGCATGCGACGGATCGCAATACTTGTCATCCTTCTGGCGGGCTGTGTGTCTCGGCCCAATTCGTCAGTTGACGTTGGTGGTCCTGTGGATCGAATCGATTCGGACGCCTGGTCCGGGGCGATAGCTGCGAAAGTGGCGGCGGATGTCCGAACCACAATCGACGCCAAGGCCGATCTCGATGCCCGCGTTGACGCGATTGTGGCGTCTACGATTCGACTGCAAGCCGATGTTGCGGCGTTTTCGGCCAAGCTGGATCAGCGCGCAGGCAGAGACATTAACAATCCCTGGATTGCGGTCGCCGGGATATTCGCTGTGCCGATTACCATTGGGCTAACGATCTTAGCCTATGCTACGATGCACCGCTGGAAGTCTCTCAGGAATCTCCTTGACACCCTCAAGGGAAAACCTCAGGCGTGAATCAGAAATCATTGAGATGGAGCGGGAAGATATGTCTGAGAAAAACGGCAATTTATTCCGGAATCGCTGGCGGGCACTGGTTGCAACAGCAGTGGCCGCTGGGGCGCTATGCAGTACGGTTGCCCTGGCTTCTAAGTATTACATTGATGAGGGCGACAAGAAAACGGCAGGCGGCGCTGCCTCTAATTTGTTGGCCCATATCGAGTCCGGCCATCCAGAAGCATCGAAGCAAAGGATGACACTGATGCGTGAAGTGGCTCGCGTTCAAACGCAAGTCGAGGCGATCGACAAGAGGCTGAGTCGCATCGAGGACAAGCTGGACGCGATCGCAAGGGACTAGAGCCGTCCCGTCAGTGACAAGTACAGCAGCACACCTAACGCGGCAATGAGCACAAGTCCCGCCCACACGCCGGCCGTGCCGTTTTCGTAATCGTCGTTCAGTGGATGGCGGTTGCGGTTCATGTAGAAAAAGGCGCTGGCGGCGGCGCGCAACCGACCGCCAGCAAGGGAAGAGAGGAGGAGATTAGGGTTCCGGCGTCATGGGTTGCGGTTCGGACAGCACTGGCTGAGTGCCGATCGACACGTCGGCGGAGCCAACGCCGTCAACGTCAAGGGTTGCGGCTGATCCGCGAAGCAGAGCAGCAGCGGCAGCACCAAGCTCCCCGATGATGCCGCCGCCGGCTGCGCCAAGCGATGCAGCGGTACTGCCCAGCCCATCGAAAATGATCTTCGCGTTTTGGCCGGCAAGTTCATGCTGGCGAATCACGCGGGCCGATTCGATGCGTCTGGTCTCTTCCATCGCCGTGACGAGCTTGATCTGCTCCTGCATCACGCCGATAGGATCGCTGCTCATACTGGCCTTGACGCCAGTTACTTCGCCGTTGGGTCCAAACGTGACATCGACGTTGCCTTGTAGCGTGGTCGAGATTCGGAACTTGCCGCCGAAGATGCCCCAGCTTCCTTCTATGGCAGGTTCCTTCAGTCCGAACAGGGACTCGGCAGTTTGTGTACAGCCGGACGCCAAGCCCACCAGCAACATGAACGGCAGTACGCACTTCATAGCCCACCTGCCTGCCCGGTGAGTGCCGCCACGATCGCGGCGATGATGGGCGCAACCAGAGCGGCCAGAAGCGCATCGAAAAACCCTCCGATTGCTTCGGTAATCCAAGCCATGATATTCCTCCGTGAATGCGCCAAACCCGTCGGTATTTTACCCCGGATGGCGCGGGTGTCCAAAACAAACCGGGCTGGCCAGATTTGGCGCGTCTTAGCCAGCCCGGCGCGCCGGGAACGCCCCGGCAGAGGAACGGAGATTGGAAGCCCCCGCCGACGTTCGGGCCGAAGGAGTGAGCCGGCGGGGGCGAAGGGGTTATGCTGATTCCCTTTTCTGGTGGACTCCGCTTTCATCACAGAAGCCGCCGCAATGCTTCCACGTTCCGGTTCCGTGGCAGTATCCGCAAGGCACGTTGTTGTCGGGGTCCAGGCAGCAGCAGGTGTCCTCCCCGCAGTCGTGGTCAACGTAACCTTCACCGCTGCACATTTCGCACTCGTCAGTGACGACTTCGCAGCAGCGGCATCGCGGGCAGCATTCCCTGTCGAACGCTTCGCAGATCAGTTCAGTTGGCGTTTTGTCTGCTAGCATCGGTTCAACTCCTCCAACGCGGCGGTGGCGGCAGCCTCGATACCGGATATGCCTGCCCACACTTTAGCGTCAGCCTTGTAGCCACTTGTTTTCAAGACCTGTACGTGGGTTAGTATCCCCTCCACCTTCGCCCGCGCGGCGGAGAGGCGGGCTTGCAACTTGGCCATCGCCAAGTCTCGCGTAACGTCCCATACGCCGTCGGGTAGGCCATACGCTTCCTGCAAGGATTTGTTCCATGCCTCCCGGCACTGGTGAATCATCGCCCCGTAAGCGTGCCATTTTCCGGCCAGCCTCAATACCTGCGCCTCTGCCTCTTCGATCGTCTGCGGTTCGGTCCAATCGCTCATACAGACTCCAATCATGTGTGTTCTGGATTGTTCAACTCTCGAATCGCCGTACTGGCTACCGACTTCAGTTCCCTTCGTGTCGGCGCAGACGCCACCGCTGACGACAATTGTAGCAGCGTGGCGAACCGTCTCTTGGCGCGGGCGATTCTACGTGCTGCATCCCACAGCATTTCTGCTTGTGAGCCGCCAAGGTAGTCGCCCGGCTTTGCGCGTCTGCCATACATGGTGGTACAGAGCGCGTCCGTTGCGTCCATTCCGACAAATTCGTCAGTGTCGCTCATACATCCTCCGTCGGGCGGGTTAGTCCCATTCCTCGTCCTCTCTGAGATTGATGGTCCATGCTGGGCAGTGCTTGCAGATATAGAACGCTTCAATGCCCGCTATGACCAGCGGATGATTCGGCGGAAGAGGCTCTCCTTCGTCGCTTAACATGTCTGGTGCTGATTCAAGCCAGTGATGCCCACCATCGCATAGTGAACACGGCGCGCATGGCCCAACGGATCGGCCACACTCATCAAGTGCCGCCTCCAGGCACTCTATCTTTCGATGCAGTTCCATGACATTTGCCATTACCACGTTTGCAGCATTCTCATCCATGATTTACTCCAATACTACATAACTGATCTGCCGCACTGTTGCTGTGCTATACAATGCCGGTCTTTCCCGGCTGTCACCGCATTCTGCTTGGCGGTTCCGCGCTGATCCGAAGCGAACGTCGGGTGTCGATTTTGCGGGCGTTTTTCCCAAGTGCGCCCAACCAACTTTAACGGCGTTGGAATCACCGTCAGGCACAATGCACCATAACCGATCTTACCGGACCAATGTGAATCCAAGCGCCGACAGAGTGTGCCACCCATCGCCTTCGCCTGAATCGCAGGGGATGTTAATTGCTGGGGTGATCTGTATCAGGGCTGGCTTGCCCCATCGCGTGTAGCCAACCTGGAACACAGCGGCATCCGTCTCTGTTGTTTCTGTCGATTTGACCTTTCCGGGGCCGAGATCGATGCAGATCGAGCACAGTTGTTCATTGACGATCAGTGCAGTTATCTTCGGTCTCACTTCCCCGCCTCCCCCGCGTCTGCGGGTGTTGGGATCACCGCCTCGCACCACTTGTAATGGCAGCGGTTGCAGGTGCGCACGTGCCGCTCCTGTCCGCGATGTTCGATCGGGTCCATCCAATCGCTTTGGCCTCCTGGACGATACGCAGTGTGTACCGCTTCGTGGCCGCACTTCGGACAGGTCGCGTCAGGTTTGAATGGGGGCAGGGTCAT
>CAZZPX010000003.1:0-25025 GCA_964655955.1 uncultured Phycisphaerales bacterium
CTTCTGGCAGATCTTGCGGGCGAACGCCGGGTTCTCTTCGAGCCAGCGGCTGAGTTGTTCGCTCACCGCCGCCCCGACGAAGCTCTCCATCTCGGTGTTGAGCAGGCGCTCCTTGGGCTGGTTGTTGAACTGCGGGCTGGGGAGCTTGACCGAGACGATGGCGGTGAGACCTTCGCGGAGGTCCTCGCCGCTCGGCGTCGGATCCTTCTCCTTGAGAATGCCCTCGCGCTTGGCGTAGGCGTTGAGCGTGCGCGTCAGCGCCGCCTTGAAGCCCTGCAGGTGCGTCCCGCCGTCCGTGTTGTGGATGTTGTTGGCGAAGGCCAGCAGGTTTTCGTTGTAGCCGTCGTGCCACTGCAGCGCCACCTCGCAGATGAGGTTCTCATCGGGCAGTTCGGTGTTGATGTAGATGGTGGGAGAGACGCTGTTCTTGGCGGCGTTGAGATGCTCGACGAACTCGACGAGTCCGTTGTCATAGTGGAAGATCTCGCCGCGCGGCTTGCCGTCCGGCCCGACGCGATCATCGACGAGCTTGATCGTCGCGCCGGGATTGAGATAGGCGAGTTCGCGCAGGCGCGAGACCAGCGTGTCGTAGTCGAAGTTGATGTCGGGGAAGATGAGGTGATCGGGCAGGAAGGTCACGCGCGTGCCGCTGTTGCGCGGGTGCTCGAGTTTCTCGGCGATGTCCTCGGCGGCTTCAACGACGTGCAGGGGCTTGTCGACCTTGCCGCGCTCGAAGGTGATCTGGTGCAGGGTTCCCGCCTTGAGGATCTCGACCTCCATCCACTCGGAAAGGGCGTTGACGCAGGAGATGCCCACGCCGTGCAGGCCGCCGGCGACCTTGTAGACGGAGTTGTCGAACTTGCCGCCCGCGTGCAGGACGGTCATGACGACTTCGACGGCGGGCTTGCCGTCGAGGGCGGGATTCTCGTGCGTCATGGGACCGATGGGGATGCCGTGCCCGTCGTCGACCACGGAGCACGAGCCGTCCACGTGCACGTGGACGATGACGGTGCTGGCCCGGCCGGCCATGACCTCGTCAATGGAATTGTCGACCGCCTCGTAGACCAGGTGGTGCAGGGCGTTCTTGCCCGTGCCGCCGATGTACATGCCAGGACGCATGCGTACGGCCTCGAGGCCTTCGAGGACCTTGATCTGCGACTCGTCGTAGGCGTCCTTGATGGCGGCGCGGGCTTCGGCGGCGACTTCGGCGGGATGGGCCGGCAGCCCCGCCTGCTCCGCCGCGGCGACTTCATCCTGATATTCGTGTGACATAGGCACCTGAGCTGAGGCTCACGCCCGCGTGGTCGGCTCCATCGACATCGATCCGAGGCGTTCGCCCCGGTTCGACCGGGCCATCTTCACACGGGGGTGGAACAAACCGATCCGCCCGGCTCCGTGAGCCTGGGCAATGCACGCACCATTATAGCAGAAATGGCGCGCCTTCTCCCGCGCGCGCACGCACGGAAAAGCAAAAACGACCAGCTCATAAGCTCCGAATTCTGCCGGGCTTATGTTCTGCGCGCGGGGGCGGCGCCCTCGTGCCGCCAGCGGCTTTGGCGCGCGGTGTCGGCGGCGCTACTCCTCGACTATCCACACCGTGCTGTCGACCTCGGCGAGCATCTCGTACACCACCTCCACGTCGGCCGGCAACATGCGGATGCACCCCATCGACATGGACCGGCCGATGCTGTCCGGCTCAATCGTGCCGTGGATCCCGTAGCCGCTGCGGATGTGCGTGTTGGCGTCTGTGCCGGTCAGGGCGATCCAGTGCTCGCCGATGGGGTTCTTGAGGTCATCCCGGCCGAAGTACTCTCCTGTGCGCGGGTTGCGCCAATCCGGATTGGTCGTCTTGCGGTTCTCAGCGACGACCCAGCTTCCCGCGGGCGTCGAGTCGTACTCGCCCAGGCCGACGGGGTAGGAACGCACGTACATCCATTCATCGCGACGCCCGGCGTCACCCATGTAGAGGTCCATGCGGTAGGCGGGCTTGTGGACCACGGCGTGGAAGGGGCGGGTGGGAATCTTGATGGTCTGGCCCAGCCGCAGCGTTGTGCCGCTGCCGATGCCATTGATCCGCATGAGGAAGTTCTCGTCGACGTAGACGCCGCTCTGCCGCGCCAGCTTCCAGAGGCTGTCGCCGGACTCGATCACGTACGAGCGCATGAAGGGATCGTTCTGCATCAGCACCGGCTCGAAGACGAGCTTGTGGTTGATGTCGGTCAGGGCGGCGCGGATGCGCTCACGATCCGCGCTGCCGGTCTGCGCGCTGTGCAGGGCGCGATTGAGCAGGGCGCGGGCGTCGACGAGCTTGCCTTGTGCGGTCAGTTCGCTCGCCTGGGCGAGCAACCCCCGCACCCCGGCGGAACTTCGCTGCTGATCGCCCGCCTGCTGCGCCCCGCCGGGCTGCTCCTGCGTATCAATGGGCTCGGCTTGCCTGAGTGCGGGCTGCGGCGGCTGCGCCTGGGACGGCGCGGTGGCGGAGGCGTCACCGGGCGGCTGCGCCTGTGCGGATCCTCGTGGCGGGCCGTGCGGCGTCGAGCGCGGCCCCGGGTTGCTCAGCGTCAGCGGCTGCGCCTGCATCGTCCCCGACAGTCCTTCGTTCGGTTCTGCCGTCTCGGCCGCGGCAAGTTTGGTCGGCTCGGCGCCGCCGTTCGCGCTCCACCACTTGATGCTCTGCCAGACCGCCACGGCGACCACCACCACCAGCACCAGCCCAACCAGCAGCCGCGCGCGCGACTTGCGGCGGCGGGATCGCCGGGAGGTGGGATTGCGCAGAAGATCGGGACGCGGGACTTGCGATTGGAGCGCCATATCGGCCGTTCCTCCGTGATGCTCAGGCGGAGCCGCTCGCGCGCCTCTGTTTGTCGGTGCGGCGGCGCTCCGCTTCGATGATTCGTTGATCCGTGACCACCGCGTGCAGCGGGGCGTCGTGGGCCAGCACCGGCAACTCGTCGAACACCTGCACGTCAAAGCCGATGCCCACCGCCGTCGCCTTCAGCTCCTGCTGGCCGAGGAACCGATCATAGAACCCTCCGCCGCGTCCGAGGCGGCGACCGGCCACATCAAACGCCATTGCGGGGCAGAACACCACGTCGATGTCGCGGGCGGCCACGGGGGCGCCTTCGATCGGCTCGCGCACGCCGTGCTCCGTGCGCATGCCGCGATCGTCCCAGCGATGGATTTCCACGGCGACCATGCGCTTCTGCTCCCACTCGACGCGAGGCACGCAGACCGACTTGCCGAGTTGGAAGCAGCGCAGCGCCAGGGCCGTCACGTCCAGTTCGCTGGGCAGGGGCATGTAGAGCATGACCACCGAGGCGCGGCGGAAGGGGCCGACCTCGTCGACGCGGCGGCATGCCTCCAGCGACAGGTCGTGCCGCTCCTCGTCGCTCAGCGCGGAAATGCGCCGCTTCGCCTCGCTGCGGGCGGCCTGTTTCGCCTTCTCGATTTGTTCCACGTGTGCTGCGTCGGTCATGCGTCTTCGCCCAGTACTCCTTTTCGACGCTTCGCCCGGGCTGCGGACAGATATTCCCCCAGCCGCTGCTCGACCCCCCGGTCGGTCGGCTCGTAGTAGACCCGCTGCTCCGGAAGATAGGTCTGCTCGCCCAGGGCGCCCTCGGCGTCGTGGCTGTAGGCGTAACCGCTCCCCGGCTTGCTGCCGTCCGCCAGGGCGGGCGCCTGGGGGCTGCGGAGGTGGCCGGGGATCTCCAGCGTGCGGCCTTCCTGTACGTCCTTGGCCGCGGCCCAGATCGCCTTCGCCGAGGCGTTGGACTTGGGCGAGCAGGCGAGGTACGTCGTGCACTGCGCCAGCGTGAGCTGCGCCTCGGGCATTCCGATCCGCTCCACGACGGTGTACGCAGCGGCGGCGAGTTCCAGGGCCCGGGGGTCGGCGTTGCCGATGTCCTCGCTTGCCAGGATCGCCAGGCGCCGGGCAATGAAGCGCGGGTCCTCGCCGGCTTCCAGCATCATGGCGAGCCAGTAGATCGCTGCATCGGGGTCCGAGCCGCGGACCGACTTGATGAACGCGGAGATGGCGTCGTAGTGCTGGTCGCCCGTGCCGTCGTAGACGATCGCCTTCGCCTGGATCGACTCGGCGGCGACGTCGAGGTCGATGACGATTCGTTCGCCCGCCGCCTGCGGCTTCGCGCTCTTCTCTTCCTTCGGAGTCGTCGATAGGACCGCGACCTCCAGCGCGCTGAGCGCCCGCCGTGCATCCCCATCGCTCTTGCGGGCCCAGTGCCGCACCGCGTCGTCGTGCAATTCGATCTTGAGACTGCCGTAGCCTCGCTGGGGGTCAGCCGCCGCCCGCCGCACGAGCTCGATGATGTCCTCCTCGCCGAGCGGCTCGAAGCGGAAGAGCGTCGATCGGCTCACCAGGGCGCTGTTCACCGTGAAGTAGGGGTTCTCCGTCGTCGCCCCGATCAGGATCAGGATGCCGCGTTCGACGTCGCCGAGCAGCACATCCTGCTGGGCCTTGTTGAAGCGGTGGATCTCGTCGAGGAAGAGGATCGTCCGCCGGCCGGAATCGGTCAGGCGGTGTTGGGCGGCGTCGATCAGCTCGCGGATCTGCTTGACGCCGATCATGGCGGCATTGGCCTGGTAGAAGCCGGCGTCGACATGGTCGGCGATGAGGCGGGCGAGTGTCGTCTTGCCCGTGCCCGGCGGGCCGTGGAAGATCAGGCTGGTGAGCGTGCCCGCCTCCAGCATGCGGCGCAAGAGCTTGCCCGGGCCGAGGATATGCCGCTGCCCGGCGAACTCGTCGAGCGAGCGCGGGCGCATCCGCGCCGCCAGCGGCTCGACCGCGGCTGCAGCTTTCTCTCGCTTCTCGGCCCACAAATCAGGCATCGCCGGATTGTATCGCCGGCATGTGCGCCGAATGCCGACGCACTACCCGCATATCTCCCATGCACCCGCCACATAGCCCGGGGCATGCCCCGGTCCGCAGTCACGGGCGAACGTCGAGCATGTCCCGTCCACAGCGGGTTGTGCGGACGATGGACCCCGGCATGCCGGGGGCTATCTGACGTGCATCGCGCGAGGATCTACCGCCAGTGCCAGTAGCGCTGCGGGCCCGCTGGCGATTCGTTCGGCGGGACCTCGACGGAACCGTCCGAGGCGGCGACGCTCGCCAGGTCGCCGGAGCCTTTCGTCGGCACCAGCTCCGCCCGGCCCCCGCCGACCAGTCGCACCTGGCGATACCACCACAGGCCGATCCGCGCCCCGTCATCTTCAACGACCTCCACGCGCAGCTCCGGTTCCTGCGGCTGCGCGAAGCCCGCCTTCTTCCGCAGCGCTGGCAGCGCGAAACGGTGGGCCGTCGTCATCACCGACACCGGGTTGCCCGGCAGGCCGAACACGACTTTGCCGCCCGGCCCCGTCGCGGCCAGCAGCGGCTTGCCGGGGCGGATCGGCAGCTTGTGCAGGATCGTCGCGCAGCCGAGATCGGCGAGGACGCGGGGTACGAAGTCGCGCTGGCCCATGCTGACCCCGCCGCTGAGCAGCAGCGCCTCGCTCGACTCGAGCGCCCGGGCGAAGGCGGCCTGCATGGCGCTCGGCTCGTCGGGGACGCTGTGCACCGCCGCGAGTTCGACCCAGGGCAACGGCGCCAGCAGCGCCCGCAGCGCGTAGCTGTTCGCCTCGCGGATCTGCCACGGCTCGGGCTGCTCGCGGACGTCGCGCAATTCGTCGCCGGTCACGAGGACGCTCACGCGCACGCGCTGGTGCACCGTCACCTCCGCCGCACCGAAGCTCGCCAGGGCGGCGGCGCGGTTGCTCGTGATCGGCTCGCCGGCGGGAATGACGACGGCGTCGGCAGCGACGTTCTCACCCTCAAAGCGGATGAAGCGCCCGGCGGTCGTCTGCTTCGCGGCTTCGCTCAGCCCGATCTCGCCTGCGCGCTCGGTGACATCCTCGCGGCGGAGGACGGCTTCGGCACCAGCCGGGATCATCGAGCCGGTGAAGACGCGCAGCGCCTGGCCGACGGGCAGGTCGGGCGCGGACGTGCCGATGAGCGCTTCGCCAGCCACGGGGAGCGTGTCGCGGCTGAGATCCGCCCGCCGCACCGCGTAGCCGTCCATCTGGCTGACATCGCAGGCGGGGCTGGGCCGGTCGGCGCGGATGGGTTCGGCGAGGATCCGGCCGGCGGCGTCCTCGAGGGGCAGGCGCTCGCCGCCGACGGCCTCCGTTGCGGCCAGGATCGCTGCGAGTGCCGCGTCGGGCGTGTCATGCGCGAAAGGAGGCGTCAGCGCCATCAGTGTCTCCAATGCTCGTTCTCACCGCACCAGGGGCCGCAGGCATCCTACACTCCCGCCGGAGGCTGACCGTTGCGGATCATTGTGAAGCTCTTTGGGCCGGAGGCGGCGCTGGCGGGAACGCACGAGATCGCGGTCGAGGTCGCTGGCGCTGAGCCGACCTGCGGCGAGTTGAAGCGCGCCCTCGCCGAGGCGGAGCCGCGCCTCGCCGAATCGCTGTCGTACTGCCGCATCGCCTTGAACCACGACTTCGCCGGGCCGAACCAGGTGATCCACGCGCGAGATGAAGTGGCGCTGATCGGTATGGTGAGCGGCGGATGAAGGTGACGGTCGAGATCATCGAGGGCTCGCTGCCGGCGCTGCGGGCGCAGGCGCGAGTGCATGGCGCGGGAGCGGTCGTGGTGTTCGAGGGCGTGGTGCGTCCGACGGAGGCGGGCCGGCCGCTCAAGGCGCTTGTATACGAGGTCTACGAGCCGATGGCCCGCACCATGCTGGAGCAGATCGCAGGCGAAGTGGGGAACGCGCGGGGGCTGCTCGCGTTGAGCGTGCAGCACAGCCGAGGCGCCGTGCCCGTGGGCGACTGTTCCTTTCGCCTGCAGGCGGCGGCGGCGCATCGGGCCGAGGCGCTGGCGGCGATAGCGGAGTTCACCGACCGAATGAAGCGCGACGCGCCGATCTGGAAGAAGCCGGTCTTTCAGGAAGGCTGAGCGCAGGGGGTGTGACGGGGGAGAACGCGCGTGCGCCGCCTCGTGGTACGATCGGGCGTGACATGCCCGCTCCTGTGCCACCGAGCGACTTCCAGCCATATGGCGCGCTGCACCTGGCGGCGATGGCGTTCTCCTTCGCGCTCATCGCGGGCGCGATCTGGCTGGGGCAGATTCTGCGGCGGGATCCGCCAAGCGAATACCGCTGGCGGCAGGTCCTCGCCTGCGCCATCGTCATCTACTTCTTCTGGTACATGGCGTTCGAGGCGCGGCCGGGCGGCTTCAGCGTGCAGCGTTCCCTGCCGCTGCACTTCTGTGATTTTGCCTGGATTCCCTGCACGATTGCGCTCCTGCGGCCGAACCGCACGGCCCGGGTGCTGGCGTACTACTGGGGGATCCTGCTCTCCGGCCAGGCCTTCATTCAGCCGACGCTCAATTACGCGCCCACGTCGGTGTACTTCTGGACGTTCTTCACGGGACACACGCTGATCGTCGGCTCGGCTTTGTACGTACTGATCGTGAATCGCTATCGCCCGACGCTTCGCGACTTTCTCATGGCGGTCGTCTGGACGCTGGGCGTGCTGATCCTGATCTTCCTTCTCAACATGATCTATGACACGAACTATGGGTACGTCGGCAGGGCGCGTCCGTCACAGCGGACGCTGATTGATGCGCTGGGCGACTGGCCGCTGCGCGTGCTGTGGATGATTCTCATCGGCTCCGTGGTGTTCTTCCTGGCGTACATTCCCTGGCCGATTGCGGCGCGTCTGCGCAAGGGACATGGGGACTGAAGTCCCCATGTCCGGCGTGGCGTGATGGGGGACGTATCAGCAGTTCTGTCCCCAGTCGGCGAGCACGATGCCCAGATCCGCCTGATCGACGAAGCCGTCGAAGTTCACATCCGCGTAGGGACTCCAATGGTCGTCGCCGGGCGTGCTGCCGTAGGCGGCAAGCAGTTCGCCCAGGTCCGCCTGATCGACGCAGCCGTCGCGGTTGATGTCGCCCGCCGGATAGTCGATCCAGAAGCTGTCCCACACGAACTTGTAGACGGCTGTCGGGCCCTGGTCGACGACGTCGTCGGGGACGTCCACGTCGTACATGACGGGCGCCATCTCGATCTGATGCCAGCCGTTGTTGTCCAGCCAGTATTCGGTGATGAGCGGCTCATCCGTCTCGACGTCCACGGTCGGGTGGAGGAAGATCGCGCCCTCCGGTCCGGCGCCTACGCCATCGGCGTCAACGTAGAAGCGCATGCCGACATGCGGCATGAGTTCGCCGAAGGGGTTGACCTCGATAAGCTCCCAGTGCCAGGGGCCGTTGTCTCCCAGGACCATCGGGGGTCTGTTGGGATCCTCGCCGGTGTGGTCCGCGACGTTGAAGAAGACCCAGAATTCGGTAATGCGGTTGTCGGGATCCTGCGTCGACCGCGGGTCCATCTTCATGCAATTGAAAGACTTGTCCGGCCCTTGGTACCAGATGTGGGCCGCGTGGGTGGCTCCAGTCATCGCCATGTAGAGCGTGACCGCGGCTGCGACTCGTGCGAAGTGCATTCGATCTGTCATGTTCGGAGTTCCTTTAGGCGAGAGGTCTGTCCTTGGGAGTCGGCGCCGGGCCACTCGTGCCTCAGCGATTCTGCGCTCCATCAGGTGACTAGTCGTGCGCCGCCTCGGCGCTGACACGAGAAACGCGGAATTAACCGAAAGTCGCCCGGTCGCGAGGTCTGAAGCGGCGCGCACCGCAACCCCGGCTCGCCGCTCCCGCAGCGCCGGTTCATTCGTGGCCTGTCGCTCCCCGCGCCCCCGCGCTCCCTTCCGCGCTATACACCCACCAGCGCGCCTTGCGCGACTTGGCGCCGCCGCTCATCCCCGTGCGCTGGCAGTAGATCGTCAGCACGAGTCCGCTGGTCGTGCGGATTCGGTACCAGTGACGCCGCAGGTAGAGTTCACCACTGCTCAGGCCGCTCGTCTTCCAGGTCTCGAGGACTTCCGCGACCTCGTACTCCGCAGCGCGCCAGGTGAAGTAGCGAGGCAATCCCGGCTCGCCGCGCGCCATGCCTGCCGAGTCAAGCGTGCCCGGGACGGGCGTGAGCGCTTCGCTGATGAATTCCTCGCCCTGTCCGGCGGCGCCACTCACGGCTCCTGCAACTCCGCCAGGTTCTTATAGTGTTCGAGCGCCTCGGGGTTCTTCAGGGCGTCACGGTTCTTCACTTCCCGGCCGTGGATCAGGTTTCGCACGGCGAGCTCGACCTTCTTGCCGCTGATCGTGTAGGGGATGTCGCCGACCGCGATGATCTTGGCGGGCACGTGCCTGGGCGTGCAGTTTTCCTTGATGCTGCGCTTGATGGTCTTGATGAGATCCCTGGTGAGTTCGCGCCCCGGCCGCAGCTTGACGAAGAGGACGACGCGCACGTCGTCATCCCAGCTTTGGCCGACGACGAGGCTGTCTTCGATGTCATCGAGGGGCTCGACCTGTCGGTAGATCTCCGCAGTGCCGATGCGAACGCCGCGGGGATTGAGCGTGGAGTCCGATCTGCCGGTGATGCGCACGCCGCCGCGTTCGTTTATCTCAATGAAGTCGCCGTGATGCCAGACGCCGGGGAACTGCTCGAAGTACGCGGCACGGTAGGCGGCGCCTTCCTCATCGCCCCAGAAGTAGAGCGGCATGCTGGGAAATGCCTGGCGGCAGACGAGTTCGCCCATTTCATTGAGGACGGGCTCGCCTCGTTCGTTGTAGGCATCGACGTCCATGGCGAGGCAGCGGCCCTGTATCTCGCCGCGGTGCACCGGCGCCATCGGCACGCCGCCTACGAAACAGCCATTGAGGTCGGACCCGCCCGAAATGGAGCTGAGGCAGAGATCCGGCTTGATCTCGCGGTAGACATAGTCGAAGCTCTCTTCGCTCAGAGGCGAACCCGTGGAGAGAATCGCCTTCAGCGCGGAGAGATCGAAATCGCGACCGGGTTTCGCCCCGGCCTTCTCGAGCGCCGCGAGATACTTGGCGCTCGTGCCGAAGATGGTGATGCGCTCCTGCTCCGCGAGGCGCCACAGGGCGCTCGGATCGGGGAAGAATGGCGAGCCGTCGAAGAGTGTCACCGTCGCGCCCAGGCCCAATGCTGACACCAGCCAGTTCCACATCATCCAGCCGCAGGTCGTAAAATAGAATATATTGTCATCCGGACCCGTGTCGGTGTGATACTTCTGTTCCTTGAGCTGATTGAGGAGCACGCCGCCCGCCGACTGGACGATGCACTTCGGCAGGCCCGTCGTGCCGGATGAATACATGATGTAAACGGGATGCTCGAAAGGGAGTTGCTCGAAGTCGATCTCAAGCCCATCGTCGTCGACGATGAAGTCGGCGTAGTGCACGGCCCCGGCCAGCGTGCTGATGTCGGCGCGCTCTTCGAGATAGGGCACGACGATCAGCTCGGGGTGGGAGGTCAGTTCGCTGACGATTCCCGCCACCTTCTCCAATGAAGAGTACGACTTGCCGTTGTACGTGTAGCCGTCGGCTGTGAAGAGCACCTTCGGTTCGATGCGCTGGAAGCGGTCGAGTACGCCCTTGACGCCGAAGTCCGGCGAGCAGGAGGACCAGATGGCGCCGAGGCTGGTGGCGGCGAGCATGGCGATGATCGTCTCGGGGAGGTTGGGCATGAAGCCGACGACGCGATCGCCGGGCTGCACCTGCAGCGCGCGCAGCGCCGCTGCGACTTTCGCTGTTTCACGATAGAGCTGCTCGAAGGTCAACCTGCGCGATTCGCGCGTGGTCTCGCCGCGAAAGATGATGGCGGTGCGCTCATCGCGATGCCGCAGCAGGTTCTGCGCGAAGTTGAGGCGCGCCCCTTCGAACCAGCGCGCGCCGGGCATCTTGCCCGGGTCGTCGACGATGCGGCGCGACGGCTTGGAGTGGACGATGTCCAGATCCTCCCACACCGCCTGCCAGAAGTCGGCAATGTGCTCCACGGACCAGGCGCGCAGCTCTTCATAGCCGGTGAGCGAGAGGCCGTGCGCGTTGTTGACGCGCTGCATGAGCGCGTAGATCTGCGTCGCCTCGGCGCGCTGCGGGGTCGGCTGCCACATGATCTCTGCTTGCACGGCGCGCTCCTTGCTGAACGTGAAGTGGGCGCGGGCATGGTATCGCAAGGGCGCGGCGGGGAGCAACGCGGACAGCGCGGGCGACGCGGACTTGGTGTACGGCGCCGGCGGCGTCGCCTTGCCCGGGGGACTCTTGCAGGTCGTGCAGGGATGGGATGGGCGCGGCGTCAGCCCTGGATGCTGAGTGAGCCGGTGTGCAGCGCGGCGGGCGCTTCCGCTTCGGCGAGGGTGCCCGCGGCGCGCTGCCTGGAGAGTTCGTCCATGAGCAGAAGCCAGGTCTGGCGATCGTACTCGAGCAGCTCGATGATCTCGTCGGCGGCGGCGGGGTCCTTCTCGGCGCTCGCATCCACGAGGCGTCGATACATGTAGGTGTACAGCGCGCTGAGTTGCGTGCAGAGCTGCGGATTCTGCTTGCGATCCAGCGTCGCGATGAATTCGAGCAGGATGTTCTTGGCGTCTTTGAAGTTGCGAAAGACGGTCTCGAAGTCGCGCTGCGCCAGCGCCTCGCGTCCCTGACGGACGAAGCGCAGCACCGCGTCGTAGAGCATCAGGCGCAGTTCCTCGGGCTTGGCGGTCAGCACCTTGGAGCGAAGATAGGCGTTGGCCGGTGTGTCGTTCATGGCGGTGAGACTATCGGTCGGTCGGGCCCGCCGGTTGAGCCCGCGGCATGCGAAAATCAGGCGAGGCGACTCAGCCCATGTTGGCGATGATGGAGAGCGAACTCTGCTGCGCCTGGAGCGACGCCAGCGCCTGCTCCATCGCGGCGAACTGCTGCTCGAGGTTGGTCCGCTTGTTGTCGAGGCGCACCTGCATGTCCTCCATGGCGTCCTTTTGCAGCTTGATCAGCCGGTCGAGGCTCTCGTTGCGCTTGATGAGGTGGCCGTCGAAGTTGTCGGTGAAGGCGTCGGCGAGTTCAGCGAGCTTCTCGGCGACGCCGAGCGCGGTGAAGGTTTCGGTGTACTCGTCGACGGTGACGCCGCCGCCGAGGTCGGTTTCACTGCTGGTCTCCGTCTCGCGCGCGCCGAAGAGGTCGGCGACGCCCTGCGGATCCGATTCGAGGGCGGTGCGGAACTTGTCGCGGTCGAACTCGAGCTTGCCCTCATCGCCGACGGAGACGCCGACCTGGAAGAGGTAGGCGTATTGTCCCTCGACGCCGGTCGGCTGCGACTGCACCGTTCCATAAAGCTGCGTCTGGAGGCGATTGACGGTCGAGTCGCCCAGCAGCGCTCCGCGCTGTTCGGTCTCGGAGTTGTACGAGTCGTAGAACTCGATGCGGTCGATGACGGCATTGAAGGCCTCGACGAACTTGTTGATCGATTCCTCGATCTTGGCGGTGTCGCGCGCGACGACGAGTTCGACGGGGCTGCTGCTGGTGGCGTTCAGATCGATGGTCACGCCCTCGATCGCCTCGTCGAGCGTGTTGCTGCCGCTTTTGAGGACGACGGCGTCGGCGGGATCGCCCGAGCCGAAGAAGACCACCGCATCGTGCGCCTGGGTGAGCGTGGAGAGGCCGATGTCCAGATCCCCCGAGTCGATGGTCATCTTGCCGCGCACGCCGCTGATGGAGGAGACGAAGGAGAGGTGATAGGGCTGGCCGCCGCTGCCGTCGTTGATGATGGTGGCCTGCACGCCGACGCCGGCGTCGTTGATGGCTTCGGCGATGTCCTGGAGCGAGTCGGTGGGATCGACGGTGACGGTGCGCTCGTTGGAGCCGTCGATGTAGTTGTCGTCGCCGCTGCCGGTCGCTTCGCCGACGAGATTGAGCTTCTGGGCGACCTTGCCCGAGCCGTCCTCGATCTTCATGGCGAGCGTGCCTGGGCCGTTGCCGTTGTCTTTGGCGCGGATGACGATGCCGTCGCCCCGGTCGTTGATGGCCGCATCGACGCTGATGCCGGGTCGGCTGTTGATGAGCGCGATGAGGTCATGCACGGTTCGCGTCGAGTCGGTGATGTTGACGGTGGCGGAGGCGCCGTAGGCGTCGGTGATGGTGAAGGAGCCGGTGCCGATCCCCTCACCGTGATTCAGGCTGCTCAGGAGCGTCGCCCGGGAGACATAGCGCGTCTGCAGATTGCCGGAGTTGACCTTGCTGGCGGCGACGTCGGCGGTGAGGCTGAGGGCGTCGGCCGCGTCGCCGGAGATGACGAGATTGCCGCTGCCTCCCGAGGAGTCGACGATGGTGATGCCGTTGCCCGAGGAGTTCAGGCGGGCGGTAATGGCGAGGCCGTCGGCCTGCGCCTTGGCGTTGATGCCGTCGATGAGCTGCTGCACGGAGACGTAGCCGGAGACGTCGAGATCGCCCGCGAAGCTGCTGCCGTTGCGATCGGTGATGGAGAGGCTGGTGGCGCCGGAGAGGCCGAGCCCGCCATTGAGGCTGGCGATGAGGGTGGTGTTCATGCCGCCGATGACCGCCGAGCCCGAGAGCGTACCCGTGGATGAGCCGAGGATGCCGAGATGTGCCGCGGTGGTGCCTGAGCCGACCTCTTCGACCGTGATGGTGTGGCCGGGATCCGCCGCGATGAGTTCGAGGCTCTTGCCGTCGGCGGCGATCGAGGCGGTAAGCGCTCCGTCGAAGGCAGCGTTGATGCGGTCGACGACGTCGCCGATCGTGGTGGCCCGGGCCTGCACGACCTCCGTCTCGTCATCGTCGTTGGTGGTCGTGAGTTCGCCGAAGGCGATGTTCTTGGCCACGCCGTTCACGGTGATCTTGACGTCCTGCGTGGAAAGCTCCGAGCCGTCGCGCATGAGCACGCCTGTGCCGTCGTTGAGCGTGGAGAGGGCGGTGCCTTCGGAGAGATAGAGGACGCTGCTGCCCACGAGCGCCCCGGAGCCGCTGCCCACGATGCCCAGGCTGGTGGCGGTGTTGTCGCCGTATACGTTGGAGACGCTGACCGTGCCGCCGTTGTTGTCGGTGATGACGAAGTGATCGTCGTCGATGGAGGCGGTGACTTCGAGGTTGCCCTTGCTGTTGATCGCCTCGAGCACTTCGCTGACGGTGGTGGCGGTGGAGAGATCGACGGTGACGGCGTTGCCCAGCGAGTCCTCGATGAGGATCTTGCCGCGGTCGACGCCATCGCCGCCGTTCAGATAGCCCAGTTCCGTGTCCGTGGCGAGCTGGCCCCCGCCGATCTCGAAGCTGAATTCGCTCGCGCCGACGGCCCCGGCGTCCTTGTCGGCAAAGCCCCGGCTGATGAGCTGGTGCGTCGACACGAGGCGATGCACCGTCATGTTGTACGTGCCCAGGGCGGCGTTGGAGCTGGCCGAGGCGGAAAGCACGTCGGGATCGGAGGAGGTCGCCTTGGCGGACTGGAAGATGCTGGAGGTGCGGAAGGACTGCGCTGCGCTCTTGAGGGCCAGCAGGCGAGCGTTGATATCCATGTACGCCGTCTGCTGAAGCTGGAGGTTGGCCACGCGCGTCTGCATGCGTGTGAGCGGGCGCGCCTCGATCGCCATGAGTTGATCGATGAGCTGTCGGGTGTTGATGCCGCTGATCAGGCCGACGTCGCTGGTGATACCACTCATCATCCGTCTCCAGTTGCCGGGTCGCCGCGGCGAGTCGAGTCGCGTGCGGGAAGGGGTCGCGCCGGTTCAGGCGGCGCGGCGGGCGTGCAAGGCAGGCACATCGTCGCGCCGGCAGGGGCGATCGAGTCCGGCATGTCTGAGGGCCGCTGCATCCTGCACCCATCCCAGCAGCATCCGTCGAAACATCGCCCGGGCTTGTGCCTCGGCTGCCGCTGCGTCTTGGTTGCTCACCGGGTTCACGCCGTGCTCCTTGCGCGGCGGCCGGACACATCGAGTATCGACCGATGCGCGCGGACCGCTCCAAAGCCGCCTGTTCCGCCTCCTGCATCGACGCGCGGCGCGGTCGACTTGTGCGCGGCGTGTCTCGAACGCGCGCAAAGGCGCACATTCTCGGTCTTCGCCGCCCCTTTGTTCGGCATCGGATCGGGTTCCTCCGCGCCCGGCAGCGGTTCTAGTGAGGTCGCGAACGCCTTCTGGTCGTGCCGATTGGGCGGGTCTTTCGGCCTCGGCTGCTCCCGGGTAGGCTCTCGCGCCGCGAGGCGCCTTGCCGCCCAGGAGCAGCGACATGACCGCACGGCCCGACCTTCGTTCCACCACCGACACCGCCCACGCCGACTGGCCGAGCGCCCAGCAGTTGCGCGACTTGTGGCAGCTTGACCCGGCATGGACGTATTTGAACCACGGCGGGTACGGGGCCTGCCCCAAGGCGGTGGTCGAGGCCCAGATCGAGTGGATCCGCCGGCTCGAGCGCCAGCCCATCCAGCTCATCGCCCGTGATCTGGATTCCGAGTTGTGGCGGCTGCAGGAACGGCTGGGCGCGTTCGTAGGGGCGGCGGCGAAGGATCTGGTCTTCGTCGCCAACGCCACGACCGGCGTGAGCACAGTCCTCCGCAGCCTGCGCTTCGAGCCGGGCGAGGAGATCCTCGTTTCCAGCCACTCGTACCCGTCGATCTTCAACGCGGTCGAGTGGGTGGCGCAGCGGTGGGGGGCGAAGATGATCGTCGCCGACGTGCCGTTCCCAATTGAAGATCCCGCGGCGGTCGCGGAGGCGCTCGAAGCGCGGATGGGCGAACGCACGCGCCTGCTCGTCATCGACCACATCACCAGTCCGACCGGGCTGATCCTGCCCATCGAGCGGATCATCAGGACGGCGAAACAGCGCGGCATCGAGGTGCTCATCGACGGCGCGCACGGGCCCGGCATGCTCGATCTCGATCTGAACGCCCTCGGCGCGGACTACTACACCGGCAACTGCCACAAGTGGATGTGCGCGCCGAAGGGGGCGGCGTTCCTCTGGATCGCGCCCAGCAAGCAGGAGAAGATCGCGCCGCTGTCGATCTCGCTCGGCTGGATGATCCGCAGGGACGATGAGACGCCCTTCCGCGCCGCGTTCAAGTACACAGGCACGGCGGATCCCAGTCCCATCCTGGCGCTGAGCGCGGCGATGGACTTTCTCGAAGCGCTGCCCGGCGGGTGGGACGAGATTCGCCGCCGCAACCACGATCTGCTCCTGCAGGCGCGTTCATTGCTCTGCGAAGCGCTCGGCGTCAGGTCGCCCGCACCCGCTTCCATGCTGGGCAGTCTGTGCACGCTGCCCTTGCCGGATGGTCGCGCGGATCTGCTCGAGGCTCGCTTGACGCAGGAATTCAGGATCGAGATACCCGTGCTGGCCTGGCCGTTTCGTCCGCGCGTGCAGGCGGGAGAACGGTACTTTCGCATCTCGGCGCAAGCGTACAACGATCTGGGCCAGTATGAACGCCTCGCGCGCTGCCTGCAGCAGTGCCTCGCGGAAGAGTGATTCCGCTCGCGGCCGCGTCGACTGGGCCTCAACTCGATGAGGCGCTGTTCTTTCTGAGATTGCGCAGACGCCAAAGGACACCGAGGTAGGCGCGGTGCGGCTGGGCGACGGCGGGCCAGAGCCTGCTCTTCCGCGTCAGGCATTGCGCCGCGGTGAGGTAACTGCGCGGATTAAGGAGCAGCATCGGCCACTCGCGCACGCCGTGCAGCAGCAGCCCGAGTGGCAAGCGGCGTTTGTCGGCATTGAAGATGTAGTGCTCGCTCATCTTGAGCATCATGCCCGCGAAGTGGCGCCGCACGCCGATCTCCGTCGCGAGCCATTGTCCGAAGGGCAGGTACGCGGCGTGCCTGCGGCAGATGTCAAGCTGTTCGACGTACATTTCGTGTGTGCGCGAGATGGTCTTGGTGCCTTCCACGAGACGAAAGGCGGCGAGCGTCTGATTGACGACGCCCAGCTCGTTCTCGCGCGTGGCCCGCAGCCACATGTCCAGGTCCATCACCATGTGCAGGTCCGCATCGAAAAGGCCGATGCGCGTAAGCAACTCCCGCCGGATGAAGAGGCTCTGCTGGGGGATGCAATGCGTCCTTTCCCAGCCCCAGTAGCGGACGCGATCGACCCAGCGGCCGGCCTTCGCCTGCCAGTGCCCGACGGGCGCGCCCCGTTCGTCGATGAGATCGCAGTCGCCGGCGAGAATCATGCACTCAGGATGCTCGCGAAAGTACCTGGCGACAGCCTTGAAAGCGCCGGGTCGATAAACGTCGTCGGAGTTGAGGTACGCCACGATCTCGCCAGTGGACATGAGCAGCCCGCGGTTGATGGCATGGGACTGGCCGTGGTCCTTCTCGACGACCCAGCGCAGGTGCGGGTAGCGGGCGCAGATGTCGAGCGTGCCGTCGCTGGAGGCGGAGTCGACGACGATGTGCTCGTAGTCGGGGTAGTCCTGGGCGAGCACGCTCTCGATCGTCTCGCCGATGAAGCGGGCGGTGTTGTAGGAAGGCGTGACGATGCTGATGCGAGGATGATCCGCGGCGGAGGCGGGGGGGCCGAGCCAGGTATGGCGCTGCGGCGCGGGGCGGTAGCCGGCGTGCACCAGTGCCTCGCTCCAGGCGAGCGCCTCTCCGCGCGCGCGGCGCAGCTCGCGCAGGCGGCGGGCCGTCTCGCGCCGCTGGGCGCGATGCCGCTCGAGGTCGGCGAAGCGTTCGCGCACGGTCGCCTCCGCGCGCTGCAGTTCCGTCTCCAGCGAGTTCACCTGTGAGGCAAGCTGACTCGAGTGTGAAACCAGCGAATCAAACTCGCGCACAAGCTGCTGCTTGTCCTCGGCGAGTTCCGACATCCGGTTCGACAGTTCCTCGCGCTCCGACTCGCTGTGTCCGAGTTGATCGATGAGTTCGCGCGTCTGCGCCTCGCGGTCGCGCAGGGTGTGCTGCAGCCGCTCCAGCTTGCCGTCCGCGTCGCTGAGGCGCCGGCGCAGGGAGTCGATCTCCGCGCGATCCTCCTGCCTCGCCGAGGCGAGCTTCTCGCGCTGGGCGCTGAGGCGGTCGGCGTGTTCGCTGGTCGTGCTGACGGCGTGGCTGAGCCGTTCCACCTGATCACTGCTCTTGCTCACCGCCTGGCTGAGGCGTTCCAGTTGCTCGAGCAGATCGCGCTCGCGCGCAAGCGCCGCCTCCTTTTCGCCGCGAGCCTCAACCAGCTGCGCACGCGCCGATTCGCAGAGTTTACGATCGGCGCGGGCGGCGTCGGCGGCCTGTTGCGTCGCCGCCTGCAGCGCCTCGACCTGTCCGCGCAGCTCCATTGCTGCCCGCGCCTCTTCCTGCAAGGCAGCGACCTTCTGTTCCATCTGCGCGCGCTGCTGCTCCAGATCCGCGCTCTCGCGACGCAGGCTCTCGACTTGCTGCCGCAACTCCGGTGCGGATTGCGCGTCCGCTTCAAGCGAGGCGAGGCGCTCCTGAGCCGCCTGCCGTTCCCGCTGAAGCTGCTGCACCTCCGCCTCGGCGCGTCGGCGCAAGTCGTCCGCGATCATGCGGGAGGCGTGCAGTTGCGCCACTTCGCGCTTGCGATTCATCGTCGTGCGCGCGTGCAGCGAGGAGACGGAGGCGAGCAGCCTCTGCGGATCGCGCTCGAAGGTCGGAGCCGAGACCGTCAACTTGGTCGGCGGGCGCTTGCTCAAGTCGATCCGGGCAGCGATTTCCTCCGGCTGAATCTCCGTCACGCAGGGCCAGACCGGCTCGTCGAAGATGCAGTCGCCCTTGCAGCGGCGGCAGGGGACGTCGGCGAAGACCGTCGTGCTGCGGTTGCCCCGCACCAGAAATCGACCTTCGTGCACCGCGGAACTGACGCTGATGACGCGGCAGCCGGCGGCGGCGGCGAGATGGGCGATGCCGGTGTCGTTGGCGACGACCGCGCGGAACTCCGTCAGCCGCCGCACCGTCCGCTCCAGATCTCCCGTGTCGCAGATCCATTTGTCGGGCGACTGCTTCGCCAGAATTTCGAGCAGGTCATTGACGATGCGCTCCTCGCCCGGCGTGCCGCCCACCGTGATCGCTTCGCCCTTGCGATCGAGCAATTCGAGCAGCGCCCGGAAGCGCGCGACCGGCCAGCGCTTGTGCGGCTCGGAGGCGCCCGGCCAGACGAGCACGCCCTGGCGGCGCGAAGAAGTGGAGATCGGTTCGCCGTCGAGATAGAGGGCCGGCTCCAGGTCCGCGACACGCGCTGCGAGCCCCTGCCAGCGGGCCAGCGCGGCGTACTTCTCGACTTCACTGCTCCAGGGCTCCACCTGAGGCCCCTGCAGGCTCTCCCCCATCTCACGCTTCGCGGGGCCCAGTCGCAGCGTCAGCCAGTCCTCGGGGATCGGGTTCTCGAAATTGGGGAACCCGTGTCGCTGCTCGAGGCTGAGGTAGCGCAAGGCGAGCACATCCGCCTCGCCCAGGGTGAAGCGGGGGATGACGAGCGTGTCGTAGCCGCGATGGTCGAGGTCCTAGAGCCAGGAGGCGAGTTCGGTGTCAGCAACGTCGAGATGGCGCGAAAAGGGCAGGGCGGCGACGTTCACGCGCGGATGCAACAGCGGCGCCAGATCCAGCATGTCGGGCGCGACGTGCAGATCGAGCCTCGCCTCAGGGAGCGACTCAGCGAGGTACCTGAGGTAGCCGCTCAGCAGCACGATATCGCCGATCCGGTCCGCCTTGATCAGGCAGATCTTCCTGGCAGCCGGCAGCACGCCTTCGCTCATGCCGCGCTCCTCTTCGACTTGATCAGCGCCGCGAAGAGGTCGAGGTTGCGCTGCGTGAGCGTCTGCGTGTCAGTGCTGCGGGCGACGTGCTCGTAGCCGGCGCTGCGGCGCTCCGCGAGTCGATGCGGATCGCTGAGCAGCGCGCGCAGCTTGGCCTCGAGATCGTCGAGGTCGCCGTTGCGGAAGACCACACCCGCGTCGCCCACCGCCTCAGCCATGGCGGTGTCGTCGCTGACGAGGGGAACGCACCCGCACGCCAGCGCCTCCAGCGCCACCAGGCCGAACGACTCGAAGCGAGAGGGAAGAATGGCAATCGACGCGGCGCGATACAGCGCCTCCACGCGCTGTCGCGGCAGCGGGCCGTGATAGGTGTAGCGCCCCTGCGCCGCGTCGCGCAAGTGCGACTCGCACACCTGCCAGACGGTGCGCCCGTCGCCCCAGGGATAGTCCGGGCCGGCGAACTCGATCGACCACTCGGGATGATCCGCCGCCACGCGCGCAAACGCCTGCGCCGCGAAGTGCGGCCGCTTGTGCTCGGGAACGAAGCGGCCGACGTAGGCGATCAGCGGTCGCTTGTGCGCATCGTCCGTCTCCGTGACATCCATGGGCGTGAGCAGGGGTATGACAGCGTCGGCGGCGGGCACGCCGGGAAAGTCCTCGCGCACCGCACGGTCGATGAAATGCGAAGCGCTGATGCGACAGTCGGCGCTGAGCAAGCTGCTGCGCTCCAATCTGCGGATGAGGCCGGATGCGGGCCAGTCGACGAGCTTGCGCCGCACAAAGGTATGGTAGGCGGTGTGGTAGCGTGTGACGGTGACGAAGGGCCGGCTGGGCAGCTTGTTGATGAAGGCATTCATGCCCAGGTGCTCCTGGCCCTCGACGATGTCAAAGGGCGCCTGCGCCTGGCGTTCTGCGAAGACGCGGGCGGCCTCCCAGGCGAGCGCTGCGCTGAACAGCCCCAGATGCCGATTCATCCCCGCCAGGTCTCCTCCGCAGCGATCGAGGACGAAGTACCGCCGCGGCAGCAGGCGATGCACCACGACGGACCCGTCCTGCTCGCGGCGCGGCGTCGTCGTCCCCTGCGCGAAGACCTCGACTTCGCAGCCGGCGCCGGCGAGCGCGTGCGCGAAGCGATGATAGAACGTGGAAATCCCGCCCCATCCCGTCTCCGGGGGATACTCGCGCGTAATCAGGGCGATCCTCATCCCGCCGTGAGCTCCTGGTAGAACGACAGCGTCCTTGCCACGAACGCGTTCATGTCATAGCGCGCCTCCGCCTGGGCCCGGATGGCGAGCGTGCGTGCGGTGAGCTGCTCGGGCGTCTGCCGCAGCAGCGCCCGCAGCGCCTCGACGAGTTCCTGTTCGCTGGGCGTCTGCGAGAGGCGCCAGCCCATGTGATCGCCATCGACGATCTCAGGCAGGCCGCCCGCGCGCGAGCAGATGACAGGCCGTCCGCAGGCGACGAGTTCGAGCGCCGAATAGGGCAGGTTGTCCGCCAGCGACACCACGATCCCCGCATCGCAGGCGTTGATCGCCTGGGCGATGGCGCGGCGGTCGCTGAGAAAGCCCAGCATGCGGATCGGCAGCCCCTCGAGCCGCGCCCGCTCCACCTCGTTCAGGTCGCCGGCGCAGAGCAGCGTCAGACCCTTGGGCCAGTCGCCGCTGCGCAAGACGCGCTCGATCAGTGCGAAGTTCTTGCGCCGATCGTGCAGGTTCGCCGCCGAGGCGAAGACGTAGCGGCCATCCTCGGGCAGACCGAGCAGCCGCCGGGCGTTGCGCTTGTCGCCCGGCTGGTACAGGTGCAGGTCCATGCCGTACTCGATGTGCGTCGAGCGGACGTTGCGCAGGTGCGGCGACCGGGCAGCCTGCTCCTGAATCCAGCGGCTGGGGCAGATGAGGGCGAAGCGCTCCTTACGGGTCAGGCGTGTGGCCAGGCGCTTGATCTTCAGATTCACCCGGGTCAGGTCCCCTCCGCCGATGCAGACCCGATCCAGCGGGTCCGCTGACTTCGCCTGGGGGCAGCGGCCGCACCCGTTCAGCCAGCGCTCGCAGTCATAGGTGTAGGCACAGTCGCCGGTGAGGAACCAGGTGTCGTGCAGCGTCAGGGCGACGGGGACTCGGCGGCTGAGGCGAGGCAGGGTCCACAGGTTCCAGTACGCCCCGTGCAAGTTATGCAGGTTGACCACGTCCGCCTGGGTGAACTCCGGCCAGCGACGGACGGCCCGCATCGGCGCGGTGAGCGTGGTCTCGGTCAGGCCCAGCTTGAGGTGGACGAAGGCGCGCAGGCGCCAGTCGAAGCCCGGATACTGCATCTGCCGGGTGAAATGGTCGTCGCCGAGCTTGCGGCCGACGATCAGCGACGCTTCGTGTCCCAGCGCGTCGAGCTGGATGGCGAGATCGTGGCTACATCGCTCCGCGCCGCCCACGACATCGTGTGTGTTGACCAATGTGATCCGCACCGGATTCCTCGCGGCTCAAGTCGTCATCCCGCAGCGCCTCCGCCGCCTCCTCCGGGCGGCCGTGCAAGGGTAATGAGTGCGCCCGGGCGGAACAAATGGGGGAGGAGGCAGCGACGAATGCCCGCCCAGCGCGAATGCGCCAGATTCGGGAACCGCCTCCCTCGCCCCGCGTCGAACCTCGCCGGATTCGCAGGATGAAAGGAGCCTCTTCATGGCACGAGCGAGCCTCTACGGGCCGGGCGCGATCTCCGCGCCGCGGCGGACCCTGCACCTTCCGATGGTGCTGCTTCTGACGGTCGTGACGGCGCTGGTTGCCGGGCTGACGCCGCGGTCTGCCCACGCGGCGGGACTGCTCGTCCCCAACGACCAGTCCCTGCCCCCGCTACGGGTCATTACGCACGCGGTCGATGTGGAAATCGACGGCCTGATCGCCCGCACGCGGCTGGTCCAGACGTTCCACAACGCCAGCGGGCAGCGGCTCGAGGCGACCTACGTCTTCCCCATTCCCGAGGGCGCCGACGTGACGGGGTTCTCCATGACCTTCGCCGGCAAGATGGTGGCCGGCGAGGTCCTCCCCGCGGAGGAGGCGGCGCTCATCTACGAGCAGATCGTCCGCCAGGCGCGCGATCCCGGCCTGATCGAGTTCATCGGCCGCAGGCTGCTGCGCATGCGCGTCTTCCCCATCGAGCCGGAGAGCGACACCACGATCGAGTTGAGCTACCAGCAGATCTGCCGGCCGGTCGCGACGTTCGAGAAACCGGGCGGGTCGGGTCTCTTCGCGTTCCACTATCCCCTGCGGACGAGCGAAGCCAACGCGGCCACCACGAGCCTGCGCTTCAACGTCGACCTGCACAGCGACGTGGCGCTCAAGTCGATCTGGTCGCCGACGCACCAGGTCGAGGTCGTGCGCGACGGCGAGCACAACGCCCGCGTCGCTTTCGAATCCAGCCAGGGCTCGCTCAACGAAGACTTCCTGCTGCTCTTCGATCGCGAAGACGGCGACATGGGCCTTTCCGCGCTCACGCACCTGGGCGCTGCGGACTCGGATGGCGTGCGCGAGGGGCACTTTCTGCTGCTCATCAATCCCAAGACCTTCTGGGAGGACGAGGAGCGCATCCCCCAGGATGTCGTCTTCGTGATGGATACCTCCGGCTCGATGTCCGGCGGGAAGATCGAACAGGCGCGCGAAGCGATCAGCTTCTGCCTGGATCAACTCGGTGAGGGCGATCGCTTCAACATCGTTCGCTTCTCCACCGGCTTCGACCTGCTCTTTCCGGAGATGCGCGAGCGCAACGATGAAGCGCTCGACAAGGCGCGCGGCTTCGTCAAGCGGTTCAGCGCGGGCGGCGGCACGAACATCCTCGAGGCGCTGCAGGCCGCCGTGTCGCAACTGAGCGCCGGCAGGCGCGACGAACGGCCGATGCTCATCGTCTTTCTCACGGATGGCAACGGCGACCGCGGCCGCGATCCGGTCATGGAGATGCTCAGCCAGGTCGCGGCGCAGGACATCGCGATCTTCCCATTCGGCGTGGGTCACGACGTGAACACGCTGCTGCTCGACGCGCTCGCCACCGACTATCACGGCGAGCCCACCTACGTACAGCCCGGGGAGAACCTTGAACTCGTGCTGGGCGACTTCTTCTCGACTATCAGCCAGCCGGTCCTCACGGATCTCGAGCTGACGCTTCCCGAGATCGGCGCCATGGACGTCTTCCCTCCCAGGCTCGGGGATCTCTACCACGGCCAGCAGGTGATCGTCGCGGGCCGCATGTCCGAGCCGCTAATCGGCAGTGTCACGCTGAAGGCGAAGCGGCGCGGCGAGCCCGTTGAGTACACCTGGGAGAACGTCGCCTTCACGCACGACGCATCGGCGACGTATGTGCCGCGCCTCTGGGCCGGCCGCAAGATCGGCCACCTGATCGACGTGATCCGCCGCAACGGCCAGAGCAAGGAACTGGTCGGCGAGGTGGTGGCGCTGAGCCAGGCATACGGGATTCAGACGCCGTACGCGTCGTACCTGGTCGCGCCGGAGCGCCTCAATGAGCTGGCCGACGCGCTCGCAAACACGCGCCTCGGGCTGCCGGCCGAGCCGGATGTCGAGGCCATGCGTCGCGGCCGGGAGCAGTTGCGGCAGATCGTGGACGGCAGCGGCGGCGCTGCGCCCGCTGCGGCCCCGAGCGTCGAGGTGCGCTTCGCCGACGAAGCGGGCGACTCGCTCGCCATGGAGGAGGCCGAGCAGGCCGTCACTGCCACGACCGGCTATGCCTCCAATGTCGTGGCGCGCGTGCAGGCCCAGCTTCGCAGCGGGCGCAACATGGCCCAGGTTGCCCTCGACGAACGCCGCATGCTCGTTCAGAACCACGGCGGGCGGGCCTACAACTTCGTCGACGGGTATCTCATCGATCAGCAGATGACCGAAGAGACCAGCGTCACCTACATTCAGTTCGGCTCGCCTGCGTACTTTGAACTGGTGCGCAATCGCGCGGATCTGCGGCCGGCCCTGGCGGCGAACCTGCACACGGTGGTGCAACTGGACGCCGACAACGCCGTCGCCGTCGTCGCTGCCGATGGCGAGGAGGTTCAGACCGAGTTCACCGACGCCCAGCGCGCCCTCTTCTTCTCGGGCGACGCTCCCGGCGCTTGACGCTGTCCGTCCGCACATCCTTGCTCATTACCTCCACGCACCGCTCTTCGCCCCGGGCCAATGGCCCGGGGCGTTTCCCATCCCGGGGCTATCGGCATGGTCAGCCGCCGACCCGCTGCAACCACCCCCCGCCCAAGCTGATATGATCGATCCTCACTCCACGAACCGCCACGATCGCCCTTGGGAGACGGCTCCATGCATCCACTGACGACACGCTTCGTGCTCCTGGCACTCGCACTCCTCGCCGCCGCCAACTCCGCACCGGCACAGGACTACCAGCTCAGCGACCCCATGCCCCAGCGCCCGGATCTCGTCACCGGCGAACTGGACAACG
>CAZZPX010000004.1:0-24071 GCA_964655955.1 uncultured Phycisphaerales bacterium
GCTCGGCGCCGCATCTTTGGCGGGCGCCGGCCAGATCGTCGAGCACGAAGAAGTCGCCCTGGCAATCGCAGGCGAAGCGGCGCTTGGCCTCACGGGCAATATCCTGGTTTCCGTCGCCGCAGCCTTCTCCACTGCCTCGGCCATCAACGCCACGCTCTTCGCCACCGCGCGCCTCACCCGCAAGGTGGCGTCGGATGGCGAACTGCCGCGCTGGTTCTGCCACGAGAATCGCTTCGGCGCGCCCGATCGGTCAGTGATAGCGCTGGGGGCGGGCGGCGCGATCCTGGCGATGATCGGAGGCCTGGCCCAACTGGTCGAGACAGCGAGCCTGGCGTTTCTCCTCACTTTCGCCGCCGTCGACCTGCTCGCGGTGAGGCATACGCGCGCGCATCGATGGGTGGGCATTCTGGGAGCGCTCGGCGCGATCGCCGCCGGCGTCAGTCTGACCATCCGACTCGCCGCCACTGAACCGCTCGCGCTCGGCGTCCTGCTCGGCGTGGTGCTCCTCGCCGTGATCGGCCGCCCGCTGCTGTTGCGTGGGCGATCGCAGCGCCGCGGCGCGCAGCGCTGAAGCGTCTCTGCTGCCTCGCAGGATCTACTGTCGCGGACGCGTGACGCTCGTTGAGGGGACCGTGAACTCAGAGTTTTTCGAACAACACGGCGGGCGGCTCCATGAACGTCGTCCAGCAGTGTGGGTCGAGCCGCTTCGCCTCTGCCAGCAGTGCTTCCGCCTGCGCACGATCCCCGTGTTGGCGCTCGAGCGCGGCCAGGTAGAAAGTCGCGAAGGCGCGCAGCGGGGTGGGCCGGCCTTCCAGATCGAGGTAGCGCCGGGCGGTCTCCTTGGCGCGGGAAACGTCGCCCGTGGAGGCGAACTCACGGCAGAGCGCAAAGAGGAGAACATCCTGCTTCGCATCGAGTGCGATCGCCGCATCCACCTCTGCCGCGGCGCTCTCCAGGTTGCTGTCGTGGAGATACGCTCTGGCCATGCCGGCGTGGGCCTCGGCGCTCTGCGGGTGCGCTTCGACAACGGCGCGCCAGCGCTTGACTTCCGCTTCGTCGGACTCGTCGTCGCCGAACGCGCCCTCCGCCCGCGCCGCGGCGACGGCGTCGAAAGCTTCAAGTTCCTCGATGTGCCGACGCGCCGCGTTCCGGTCGCCGCCCTGGCTGGCAGGCGTCTGGACGAGCATGTTGATCAGTTGCAGGCGGGCTTCGTGGAACGCGGGGTCTGCCTCGACCGCCGCGGCGAAAGCTCGCAGTGCTCTGCCCATCTCCGCCTGCACGGCTCCGCGCGTGGCGGGGTCTTTGGCGAGAAGGACGGCGTTGTAGGCGGCGGTGACGCCGGCGAAGTGATGGCAACGCGCCTCCTGCGGGCTCAGCTCGATCGCACGTTCAATGGCGGCGGCCGCCTCAGCGAACCGCAGGTGATAGAACTCGGTGCGGGCCAGCTCGAACCAGCTCGGGGCGTCGGTGTCGTTGACTTCCAGAGCCTGCTCCAGCACCTCTCTGGCCTCGTCTGACTGTCCTGCCAGGCGCAATTGGCAGGCTCGCTCAGCGGGAAGCGGCTCCGCGGCGACTGCGGCTGCGGCCAGGAAGGCGACTGCGACGGCGGTGGCGATTCGGGTGGGTCTCATGGCGGCTCGTTCCACGGGTCCGGGGCGAAAGTCAAAAACTAGTGTTTACTAACCTAGTGTGGCCCGCCATACCGCGGCTGTCAAGTCGAACTTCTGCAATTTGATCGAGGAAGTCGCAGCGGGGAAGACCCGCACCGCCCGGCGATCCCCCCGCAGCACCGCCTACTCCCCCAGCAGGCGCCCGCGCACCAGCGTCGCCCGGGCCGCGGCGCGCTCGGCCTGGGTCATGCGCTTGTCGCTCATCCGCTGCAGGTGCGCCGGCTGGCTCAGCAGCAGCAGGGCGTTGATCGCATGCATGTCCGCCTGCGGCAGAAGCTCCATGCTGCAGCCCAGGCGCGCCAGCGACAGGAGCTGCAGCGTCTCGTTCGTGTCGAGCAGCCGCGCCGAGGTAAGCACGCCCCACGCCCGCCAGACCTGGTCCTCGATGTAGGTGCGGCGTTTGCCGGTGAGCGAGCGCCGGGCGCTCTGTTCGTACTCGAGCACGCTGGGGAGCACCGCATCGGAGAAGTCGCGCAGGATCTCCTCTTCGCTCTGGCCCAGCGTCGTCTGGTTGGAGAGCTGATAGAAGTCGCCGGTCGCCTCCGAGCCTTCGCCGTGGAATCCGCGCAGGGCAAGCTGCATGTCCTTGGCGGCGCGGCGAACCTTTTCGATCTCGCCGACCAGGCGCAGCGCCGGCAAGTGCAGCATCACCGAGAAGCGAATCGCCGTGCCCACGTTCGTTGGGCAGGCGGTGAGATAGCCGAAGCGATCGGAGAAGGAATAGTCCACCTCCTCCTCGACCTGGTCGTCGAGCGAGCTGATGCGGCTGTACACCTCCTCGAGTTGCAGGCCCGGGCCGAGCACCTGCATGCGCAGGTGATCTTCTTCATTGACCATGATGGCGACGGATTCATCTTGCGTGATGGCCACGCCGCGCGGCTGGGCGCCCTTCACGTGGGCGCTGCTGATCAGGTGCCGTTCGACCAGGAGGTTGCGGTCGAGGGCGGAGATCTCGTTGAGGTTGATGAAGATCATGCCGCCGGCCCAGGCGTGCGCCTTGCCGGCGATGAGGGCGACGATCTGCTCGCGCTGCGGCTCGCTGGCCTTGCTGACGAAGGGGAAGCCGGCGATGTTGCGGGCGAGGCGGACGCGCGAACTGACGACGATGTCGCTGGAGGGGCCGTGCCCCGACAACCAGTCACCCTCACGATCACCGAAGCGAAGGTTGGTGTCGATCACGGCCCGCCTTCCTCCACGATGCCACTTTGTCTCTGCTTGTCTGCCCGCGTTTCGGGGATGAGTCCGCGCGCCTCCTCCATCTCGCGCAGGCTGTCGCGGAGTGAGGCGGCGCGTTCATAGTCTTCCTTCTCGACGGCCTCCTGAAGCTGCTTGCGGAAGCGCAGGATCTGGTACTCGCGATCGATCTTGCCTCCCGCGCGCTTGGGCACCTTGCCGACGTGGTGCGTGCCGCCTTCGTGGGCGCGCTGCAGCAGGTTGGCGAGCGCCTCCTCGAAGACGTCGTAGCAGTGCGCGCAGCCGAGCAGCCCGCGCTTGCGCACCTCGGCGAAGGTCATGCCGCAGGAATCGCAACTGGGGGCGGCAGAGCCCGTCTCGCGCGTGGAGGGCGCGGGGTTCATCACCATCTTGGCGAGGATGTCGGCGATGTTGGTGGTGGGCTTGTGCACCAGGCCGAGTTCGAGAGCGCACTCCTGACAGAGGTGCACTTCCTGCTTCTTGCCGCCCACGATGTTGACTTCGTGGACGGTGGCCTCGTTGTCGCAGCGATCACACTTCATGGTTCGTCGCGCTTGCTCCGTCGCTGGCCCGGGACGGGATCCCGGGCGGGTCCCGGAGGTCGAGCGCCCGCGGTGGAATTCCCTTCCGCAGCGACCGGAGTCGGCGCTCCTCCAGCAGACCCGTATCTCCAGAGATTCTATCGGCGCAACTGGCAAAACGCCGCCACGACCCGCGGATTTCGGCGGGTCTGGCCGGATCGAAACGGGTCACGTGATGCGGCGCGCCGCGTGCGGGGACCGCTATGATGCCGAACGCGGGGCGGTCACCGGATGGAGGCGCCATGACAGGCTGGTGGGTCGCGGATCTCTGGCATCAGGACAAACCCCTGGTCTTCTTCTGGGCCTTCTGGGTCATCTTCTCCATCGTCCTGCACGAATTGGGGCACGGGGTGGCGGCGATCCGCTGCGGCGACCGCACGCCCATCGAGACCGGCCACATGACCTGGAACCCCGTCGTGCACATGGGGCAGTTGAGCCTGATCATGTTCGCGATCGTCGGGATCGCCTGGGGCTACATGCCCGTCAGCCCCGGCCGGATGCGCGGCAGACATGCGGATGCCTTCGTCTCCGCAGCGGGCCCGGCGGTGAACCTGGGACTGTTCGCGCTCTGCGCGATCGGAGCCGCCCTGACCTACGACGCAACCTGGACGAGCCCGCGGCTGTTCGAGTTTCTGCGGCTGGGGGCGATGTTGAACGTCGTCCTGCTGCTCTTGAACCTGCTGCCCGTGCCGCCATTGGACGGCTCGCGGATCCTGGCGAGCTTCTCGTGGAAGTATCGTCAGCTCATCAGCCACCCCCAGGCCTCGGTGTGGGCGTTCGGGGCGATCATCGCGGTGTTTTTCTTTGGAGGCGGTTACCTGTGGGGCATTGGCGCGGGCGCGGCGGACGGGCTTATCGGACTGCTCGCGCCCAACCTGCGCTGAGCCGCCCCCGAAAACCCTCCCGCGGCTGGTTTTCGTTGGCGCGCGGGGGCGCTTGCTCCGACTCGCCGCTTGCATGCCGGCCGTCTCTTGCTACCCTGTTGGGCTCGCTCAGAAGGAGCGAGGTGGGAATCTGTGTGTACGTAGCGAACCAGGACCGGTTTGGAGACCAGGTGTGGTCAGACTTCGTTTAAAGAGAATGGGCCGTCGGCATAAGCCGTTCTACCGCCTCAACGCCATCGAGAAGCGTCGTCCCCGCGACGGGCGCATCATCGAGACGCTCGGGTGGTACGATCCGCTCGTCAAGGATCACGACAAGGCGATGTCGCTCAACGCTGAGCGCATCCGTTACTGGCTGTCCAAGGGCGCCCAGCCGACGGACACGGTGCGGACGCTGCTGCGGCGGGCGGACATCGACCCCACGCCGGGCCAGAAGTACGAGCCCGCCGAGGCGTGACGCCGCCCGGGCTGCCCGCCCCGGCCGGATCGGTGGACGCGATGCGGATTGACATCCTCAGCATCTTCCCCGAACTCTTCGAGCCCTTCCTCTCGACGAGCATTCCCGGCAGGGCCCGCGAGGCAGGGGCCGCCAGCTACCGCAACGTTGACATCCGCTCGTACACGCAGGATCGACATCAGAAGGTAGACGATCGCCCGTTCGGCGGCGGACCAGGGATGGTCATGATGTGCCAGCCGCTCTACGACGCGGTCAGCGACATTGAAAGCGAGGACCCAGGCAGCACCGCAGCCCGCATTTTGATGACCCCGCAGGGCCGCCTGCTGGATCAGCCGCTCGTCGAAGAACTCGCCGCCAGGCCGCGGCTGCTGATCATCGCCGGCCGCTACGAGGGCATCGACGAGCGGGTCATCGAAAAGCTCGAGCCGATGGAGATCAGCGTCGGCGATTACGTGACGAGCGGCGGGGAACTGCCCGCCATGCTTCTGATCGACGCGGTCGTCCGCCTCCTGCCCGGCGTCCTGGGCCACGACGAGTCGGCAGCGCAGGACAGCTTCTCGCCCACAGGACCGCACGGCGAGCGACTGCTCGACTGCCCGCACTACACGCGGCCGCGCGACTGGATGGGCATGCAGGTGCCCGAGGTGCTGATCAGCGGCGACCACGGCAAAGTGGACGCCTGGCGACACGAGCAGCGGCTGAAGCGCACGAAAGAGCGCCGGCCGGATTTACTTGAACCCCCCGCCCCCGCGGCGGACTGAGCGAAAGAGGACCCCCGATGGGTACGCAGGACATTCTTCAGAGCGTCGTTCAGGACCAGATCAAGTCCGACATCCCCCGCATGGACATCGGCGACACGGTCAACGTGCACGTACGCATCGTCGAGGGCAACAACGAGCGCATCCAGGTCTTCCAGGGGACGCTGATCGCCCGCAAGGGGAGCGGCATCAACGAGACGATCACCGTCCGCCGCATCGTCGCCAACGAGGGCGTCGAGCGCTGCTTCCCGGTGCACTCGCCGCGCATCGCCAAGTTCGACGTCGTCCGTCGCGGCGACGCCCGGCGCGCCAAGCTCTACTTCCTGCGCGAGCGCGTCGGCAAGTCGCGGCGTCTGCGCGACCGCCGCCGCGGCCTCAAGCACGTGCAGAACCTCGCCGACACGCAGGGTTGAACCACAGCGCGGGAGGCGCGCCGGCACCTGCCTGCGCGCATGGCGCATCGATCTTCACGCCCGCTCCGACGCGCTCGGGGCGGGCTTTTTGACGCGCCGGTGCGGTGGGAGATCAGTCGTCGCGAGCCGGATCGACCCTGGCCCCCGCCCGGCTACAATCGCGACATGAGCACAGCGCGAGGGCGTCGAGACAAGCAGGCCGGGCGGGCGCTGCTGCGACTCGAGGGCGACAGGGGCCAGGTGCTCTATCCCGATCGCGGGGCAACGCCGCTGAAGGTTCGCCTGCAGCGCTATCAATCCAGGATGAGCGACGGGTACGGCTCGCACCTGAACGGCAGGCACAAGCTGGGATAAGGCGGGGCTGACCGCACCCGCGAGCAGCGCTGCTGCAGGCGGCGTTCATTCTTCGCCAGCCAGCAGCGCCACGCGCACGAGCTGCGCTGTCGTCGACACGCCGAGCTTCTCCATGATGTGCGAGCGATGCACATCGACGGTGCTGGCGTGAATGCCGAGTTCCGCGGCGATCTGCTTGCTCATCAGCCCCCGCAGGACGAGGTGAAAGACGTCGCGCTCGCGCGGGGTGAGCGACTCGATGCGGCGGGCGGTCTCGGCGTGGTCGTCCCGCCGGCTGCGCAGCTCGGCATCCAGCGCCAGGGCTTCGTCGACGCGTTCGAGCAGGGTCTCATCGTTGAACGGCTTCTCCAGCACATCGACGACGCCGGCCTTCATGGCGCGGACGGCCAGAGGCACATCGGCATGGGCGCTGATCAGGACGACGGGCAGGTTGATGGCCCTCCGCCGCAGCTCTTCGGCGAGGGCGAGACCGTCCATCCCGGGCATGCGCAGATCGAGCAGCAGGCAGCCGCGCGCGTCGGCGGAGCAGTCGTCGAGGAAGGCCTCGGCGCTGTTGAAGGTGCGGGCGGGGAGGCCGGCGGACTTGAGCAGCCAGGCGAGCGATTCGAGCACCTGGGCGTCATCGTCGACGACAAAGACGGTGGGCTGCGGCGTCATCGCGGCCCCTCCGCCGCTTCGGGCAGCGTGAAGGCAAAGCACGCGCCCGGCCCGGCTGCACGTCGCAGCGTCAGCGTCCCGCCGTGGTCCTCGATGATGGAGCGACTGATGGTCAGCCCCATGCCGATGCCGCCGCGCTTGGTCGTGAAGAAGGGATCGAAGAGGCGAGTGGCGACGTCGGCCGGGACGCCCGGACCATCGTCCGTCACCAGCAGTTCGACGCGGCTGTGGCCGCGGCGCGTGGCGACGTCGACGGCGCCGCCACGCCCCGAGGCGGCGATGCTGTCGCAGGCGTTGCGCACCAGGTTCAAGACGACCTGTTGTATCTGGACCGTGTCCATGAGAGCGAGCAGGGGTTCGTTGGCGAGGAGCGGCCGCAGGTCGACGTCGCGCCGCTGCGCGTCGTGCTGCGCCAGGCTGAGCACATCGCGGGCGACGTGGTTGAGGTCGGCGATGCGCCGGCGGGGTGCGTCCTTGCGCACCAGGCCGCGCAGGCGGTGCACGATCTGGCCGGCGCGTTCCGCCTCCGCGGCGAGAGAGGCGAGAATCCGCGTCAACTCCTCCGTCGAGGCGCGCTGTGTCGCGAGCGCCCGCTGACAGCCGTTCGCGTAGTTGGCGATCGCGGTCAGCGGCTGATTCAGTTCGTGCGCCAGGCCGGTGGCGAATTCGCCGAGCGTGGCGACGCGCGAGACGTGCGTCAATTCGTCGCGCAGTTCGCGGGCGCGCTCCAGTGCCTCGTTGCGCTCGGTGATGTCGCGGCAGACGTAGAGGGCGGTGCCGCTGCCCAGCGAAATGTACTTGACGTTGATGAGCAGATCATGCCAGCGGCCGAACTTGTCGCGGGCCCGATGTTCCAGGTTGGAGATCTCGCCAGCACGGCGCAGCTCGTCGATGGAGACGATTGGCTCATCGAGCAGGGCCTCGACCGTGCCCAGCCGCTCCACCTCCTGGGCGTTGTAGCCGAGCGCCCGCTCGACGTTGGGGCAGATGTAGGTGAAGGCGCCGTGGGCGTCGGTGATGAAGACGGGGTCGGAGATGCTGGCGAGGGTGATGCTGAGCATTTCCGCCTGCTGGCGGGAGGCATCGCGGCTGCGGCGCAGGTCGGCCACCTCCGCCTCGAGTGCTTCGAGTCGCCGCTGCAGATCCGCGGTGCTTCGGGACGCCGATGTCATGAATCAGCCGCCTCTGGAACCTGGCCGGGGCCGCCCCCCACCCGGCGCGGAGGAGGTCGAAGGATAGCAGGGGGAAGGGGCGGCTGCGGCGGATGCGTTCGCCGGGCGGCCGTCTGTGCGGGAGCCGGCGGGAGATGAAGGCGCATCGAATTGGATCAGCGGGGCGGGGGGGTGCGTGGACTCTCTCGCCACAGGTTGCTACGCTCTTCCGCGCAACTCAGATCCACCGCCGAGCCAGATCATGGGATCCGCCGGTGGTGAGCCCGACGTAGGTCGACCCGACGATCTCCTTCGGCACTCTCTTTCGGGCCCCCTTTGGAGATCTTGCTATGAAGATCTATGTCGGCAATCTCTCGTTCAAGTCCACGGAATCCGAGATCGAGGAACTCTTCAGCTCCCACGGCCAGGTCGATCAGGTGACGCTGATCACCGATCGCGAGACCGGCCGGCCGCGCGGCTTCGGTTTCGTGGAAATGTCCAATGACAACGAAGCGCAGGACGCGATCGCGGCCCTGGACGGCAAGGAGTTCGGCGGACGGAACCTGAAGGTCAACGAAGCCCGCCCGCGTGAAGGCGGCGGCGGCGGTGGTCGTGGCTTCGGCGGCGGCGGCGGCCGCGGTGGCGGCGGCGGCGGCGGTGGTGGTGGCGGCCGCGGCGGTCGAGGCTGGTAAAGCAGACTTGATCAGGGCGATCGGCAGGTAAACCCCTCGCCCCAGCAGAAAAACAACGCGAAACGCACCAGGACCCGGCGAGCCCGACTCGCCGGGTCTTTCGCAATTTCCGGTCAACGCTGCCAGGCGCTTCGGCTGCGCGCGAATCGCAGACATCCGCACGCGGGCGGGGTTCGTCCGCGCCTGCCTCGCCGGTCCTGCATGCCCTCGCCTTCGCTGGGTGATGAATGACGAGTGCGACCCCGTCGCGCGCGTCGAGCGTCGGGAGCACAGCGCGCAACCGACCACAACGCAGTCTGTCACATGAGTTTGTCGCGCTGTGCACCGAGCATTTCATCTTCTTGAAAGAGGCGTGTCTTCGGGAACCGACCGCGTCGATCGGCGCTGGCGATCTCGTAGTTTCTTCCTTGCACTCCCAACTATCAGAGGTCAGTCTCTCCGCACGCATTCGACGCCACGTGAAGTCGGAAGTATTCCTCGAACTTTTCTATGGACTGCCGCGCGCCAGCACGTACACTGGCAATTCGATTGGGTTACCCGAAGGGAGACTCTGACATGAAGACTTCGCTTGTGATGGCGGCCGTGCTTTGCGTCTTCGCAGTCGCGGGATGTAATACATCCGACAGTGTCTACAATCATCTTGAGAGCGAGATTAACTCGGTCGGGTACACGCTTTACCGGCCGTTTCGGACGAGCGACAAGCCTCCTACGATCTTCGTATTTGCAGTTCAGCCGTCGGGCCAGGCCACCGAGTGCACGCTTCAGGCGGCGGAGCAGGTGTATCGCCTACCCTGGAGTCAGGTCGTGGATGATCCCGACGGGCAGCCGGTCGGTGCGAAACTCGACCTGACGCGCGAGTTCTCCATCAGCCCGGAACTGGGCCTGGAGATCATCGGCGTGCCGGTCGCCGCCCGCGCCAAGCTGACCCACGAAGAGGAGTTCCACCTGAAACTCGGGCCGCAGCGCAAGTATGTCTTCTCGCTGGCGCGCATGCAGGCGCTGCGGGGCAGAATGGCGCCCGAGGTGCGGGAGACGATCGAGACGATGGCGCGACTGCAGCAGTTCGGTGTGCCGTACATGGTGATCGAAGCGATCGAGGTCGACGGCGTGACGGCGTCGCTGCGCTTCCGCGATGAGGCAAGCGCATCGGTTGCAGTCACGGAATTGAAGGGCGTCGCAAAACTGGAGGCGAAGCTCAGCAGCCAGCGTAAGGACGAGGTGACTTTGTCGACTGATAAGACCGTATTGATCGGCTACAAGGCGATTCGCCTCACGAATGAACTCATGTCTTCGCTCGTGTCACCGTCAGAGGCGGACGTTCTTGCGCCGGGTGAGATCGCGAGCCTCAAGCGGCGGGAGGCGAAATGATCTCGTCGCTGGCAAGAGCGGCGGGCGTGATCTGCCTGGCGGTGTCCGCGGCGCGCGCGACAGGGGGTCGGGTCGGCGTCTTTCCATTGCACGACGGCGACGGCGGCGGGATTGTCGGAACTGCGTTCCTCGTCGACGACGATGATCACATCTTCCTCAGCGCGGCGCATGTACTCGCCGCGCTCGGCGAAGGAGCGTCCCCGCATCTGCGCTGGGAGTTTTTGGGGTACGAGTTGGATATCCCGCTCCGCGTCCTCTATACCCCGGCGAATCTGGATGAACTGCGCTCCGCAGGCTCTCCGGCGTCGGATCGAAGGCCGGAAGACTGGGCTGTGCTGACGCTCGCCAACGCGGAGAAAGGTCGGTATCTCGCGCCCTTCCACGCGATCGACTCCAGCCACGAGATGTCGTACCGGGATGTGGGGAATCGTCTCAAGTCAAGCCAGGAGGTGACTGTCTACGGCTTTGCGGGCGACGCCTCCGCCGACCGACTCGACCTGGGAATCCCCGGATCCTTCACGCGCACACCGACCGAGGATGATGCGTTCTTTCGCATCAAGCTCGAAGTCCAGCCTGGATACAGCGGCGCGCCGTGCGTCTTCGCAGATGGAGCGCTCGCCGGCGTGACGATCGCATTCGATGAGACGAACCTCGGCTCGTGCTACGTCCGGCCGTACTATGCAATCGCGCGCCCGATGGCGAGGGCGCTCGCAGACCTGACCGGATTCGTCAAGCTGCGGCAGGCGATCCTCGAGGGCGGAGCCGCGGTCGACATTCTGCTGGTCGTGGAACAGATGAGTTCGATTGAACATTGGCAGTTCATCGACTATCTGTGCAGCGGCGACTCCGGATTGGATGCGACGGACCTGGCAGGCTGGTTGTATAGATTCTATTCCTACAACCTCGCTGTGAGTGAGCAGGGAATTCTGCGCGACTGCCTGCCTGCGGTGCATACCGCCCTGGCGCCGCTGGCTGCGCAGGCGCCTGATTCTCGCTTCGCGCTCGACTACACGACGTCCGTTCTCGAGGGACTACCATCAATCAATGTAGGAGAGTACGACGGAGAGAGCATCGCAAGGCTCGCCATGAGCTACGCGCTCGCCGATAACGATTCCCTGGCGGGCAACTCAGGCGCCGCGTTTCAGCTTGCGCTCCAGGCGAACCCCGCCCAGGCGCTCGCGAGCCTCAGCGAGAACGCGAGTGCGGGGGGAGAAGGGGTTCGTCTTGCCGAGTTCGTGTATGCCTTCAGCGATCACTTCGACGCGCAGTATACGATGGCTGCTGAACAAGAGATTGCGGTGCTGCAGAGCCAGCTTGCGGAGGTACACGAGGTTAACGCGCAGGTGAAGCGGAGATTGGCGCAGCAGGAGGATCAACTTGCTGAGCTTCGCGAGCATCTGGCGGGACTGCGTGAGCATCTTGCGACGCAGGAGCACCTGGTTGCCCGCGCGCAGGCGGAGCGCGACGCCGCGCTGAAGTCGTCGGTGCACGTCCTGCTGGAGATTGGGGGTGACCTGAGTGAGGATGGATGGAAGAAGGCGAGCCAGCGGTACGTCGCGTCCTTCGCGCGCGAGGATGCCGGGCTGGCGAAGGACGAGTGGTCGGTGCTCCTCCGTGAGGTCGCAGAGGAACTGCGACGTAAGGAGTTACTCGACTCCAGAACGAGGGCTCGTCTGGAGCAGCTGCGCGAGCAGTTCGACTCGAGGGTGTGGCGGGACCCGTGACGCGTTGGCGCGGCTGGGTCGGCAGAGGACGCACGCTCTCCGTCTCGCCTGGCGGCGAGGGCCGAAAAGAGAGTCGCGAGTCCGTAGTCGTGCCGGGAGACGCCCGGCGGCGCTCGGGGTCTGGCTCGAATGCCCCCCGCCGGACTCGAACCGGCAACCTGCTGATTAAGAGTCAGATGCTCTACCGATTGAGCTAGGGAGGCGGTAAAAGGATACGGACCTGGGCCTGTGCGTCAAGCGGGGCATTGACGCCGCCTGCCGATCTCCGTACATTCTTGCCCTGCCCCTCACGGGGAATCGGTGTTGTCGTTTGCGCCGACCCGCAAGACCATCACCAGAACAAGGGATTCTCAGATGCATCCGACTCATCGCATTTCGCCCGGACGGACTCGGCGCCGCCGCGCACACCACGCCCTGAAGGGAACGCATGTCGTCCAGTGCCCCAGTTGCGGCTCGCCGAAGAAGCCGCACCACGCCTGCCCGGAATGCGGGTATGTGCGTCCGGGCCTGACGATTCGCCCCAGCGACGAGGAGTGATCTCGTGCGGATCGCCGTCGACGTCATGGGGGGCGATCATGCCCCCGATGCCATCCTGGAAGGATCCCTTGACGCCCTGAGCAAGCTGGATCCGGAGGATGAACTCATCCTCGTCGGCCGGACCGATCTCATCACGGACGTACTCACCAGCAAGCGCATCGACGACAAGCGCCTGCAGGTCGAACACACGCACGAAGTGATCGCCATGGACGAGTCGCCCGTCGACGCCGTCCGCACCAAGCCCAACTCGTCCATCGTGCGCATGATGCAGATGGCGAGCCGCAAGAACGCCAACCCGGTGGACGTGGTGATCTCGGCGGGGAACACGGGCGCCTGCGTCTCCGCCGCCACCATGTACATGAAACGCCTGGCGGGGGTGCATAGGCCGGGCGTGGCGGTGGTCATCCCGACCTATCACGGCCCGATCGTGGTCTGCGACGTCGGCGCCAACCCCGAGCCGCGCCCCGCGCACCTGGTGCAGTACGGCATCATGGCGGATGCCTACGCCCGTCGTTTCCTGGGCATCGAGAATCCTCGCGTCGCCCAGATCAACATCGGCTCGGAGGAGGCGAAGGGGACCGTGATGATCAAGGAGGTGCGCAAGTTCCTCCGCAAGAACTCCGCCGCCGAACAGATCAACTACATCGGCTACGTCGAGGGGCGCGACCTGTTCGAGGGCGTGGCGGATGTGATCGTCTGCGACGGCTTCGTGGGCAACGTCGTGCTCAAGCTTGCCGAGGGCCTGGCCAAGTCGGTCTTCCGGGCCATCGAGCGGGAGATCCGCCGCTCGGATCCGGAGATCGGGCCGCGCTTCGCCAAGCTCGTCCGTTCGATCTATGCCAGCCACGACTATCACGAGTTCGGGGGAGCGCCGCTCCTGGGGGTGAACGGCTGCTGCATCATCGCGCACGGCTCGAGCGAGGCTCGGACCATTCGCAACGCCATTCTGACCTCGCGCAATTTCCTCTATAGTGGCGTGAACGAGACCATTGTCGAGCGCCTGGCGACGCTGCAGCAGTCGCAGTCGCCGGCCCAGGGATGATCCGGCAAGCAAGGAGCAGGACGTGACGCAAGCGCAGCCAGCGCCCGGCGGGCAGACGACGCGGGGCGTCGAGATACTCGGGGTCGGCTCGGCGGTCCCTCAGCGCGTGCTCACCAACCGCGACCTCGAGGGGATGATCGACACCACCGACGAGTGGATCGTGCAGCGCACCGGCGTGCGCGAGCGGCGGATCGTCGAGCCGGACGATCCCACGCCGACCATTCGCCTGGCCACCGCGGCGCTGCGCAAGGCGCTCGCCGAGGCGGCGATCGAGCCGGCGAGTCTGGACCTGATCATCATCGGCACGGTGAGCGGGGAGATGCTGTGCCCCTCGACGGCGTGCCGCGTCGCCGCCAACGTCGGCGCCATCCCCGCCGCCGCCATGGATCTCATCGGGGCCTGCTGCGGCTTCATCTACGGCATGAACCTGGCCGAGTCGCTGATCGCCTGCGGCCGCTATCAACGCATCGTCGTCATCGGCGCGGACATCATGAGTCGCATCAGCCAGTACACCGACGCCGACCGCGGCACGTGCATTCTCTTCGGCGACGCGGCGGGCGCGGTGATCCTCGGCCCCAGCGACGATCCGCGCAAGGGGTGCATCACGCAGACGATGTACGGCGACGGGCGGGCCTGGGATCTGCTGTACATTCCGCATCGCGACACGGATCATCCGGAAGGGACGGATGTGTCGGACAAGCCGGTCGGCAAGCTGCAGATGAAGGGGCGCGACGTCTTCAAGTTCGCGGTGAGCCGCTTCGCCGACGTGGTGGGCGAGACACTCGAGAAGGCGAACGTCGCCGTCGAGGATGTCGACATGTTCATCCCGCACCAGTCGAACCTGCGGATCATCGAAGCCGCACGCAAGCGCTTCGGTATCCCCGAAGAGAAGGTATACGTGAACATCGACCGCTACGGCAACTCGTCGTCGGGCTCCGTGCCGCTCTGTCTCGACGAGCTATGGAAGTCGGGCCGGGTGAAGCGTGGCGACAAGATCATGTTCGTCGCCTTCGGCGGCGGCATGACCTGGGCGTCATCGCTGTGGCAGCTTTGAATCAAATGAATCGAAAGAGCCTCGTGCTCACGGGGCTCCCGGTCAAGCTCCCTGACTCTTGATCCATCTCACGCCGAGAGCCGTCGGATGTGCAGGCCGCGTTTCCGTTGCGCAGGGCACTTCGGCCGATCTACCGCGTTACGCGCGGCGGCGATGGCGCGCCACCAGCCCGCCGAGCAGCAGCAGCGACAGCGACCCGGGAGAAGGGCACTCGACGATGGCGTACTCGAACAGAGTAGCCGCGAAGCCGTTGGCGTCGATGGCGCCCGTCGCGGGGTCGATGATGTACTCGCGTTTGCTCAGGCCCCCTGCTTCCCCCTGTTTCGTGTCGTCGACGATCGTGAGCGAGTACCTGCCATCCGCCAGCTTGGCGATTCCGACAACAGCTACCGCATGCGCGGACTTGTTGCCGCTGGCGTCCGTCCAGGACTGAATCAGTTCGATGTCCTGGTTGTCGTCGATCTCGGCGACGAGCGCGCTGATATCGGTGATCTTGCGAGTTGTGACCCCGTAGTTGTGAGTCTGCATGTACTGATCTTTGGTGCTGTACCAGCTATCGAGCGGGCAGCCGTCCTCATCCCAGCCCGTGGCGGCCTTCATCGTCGCAATGGACATCTGGGCATCGATCAGCCCCAGCCCCTTCTTGGCGTTCAGGAATTGAAGGCTGTTGGACACCGCGGCGGGGACGCATTCGTTCTTGCCGGCCTCCTGGTTGGGGAAGCCCTGGTTGACGTGCTTTTGCGTGGGATCCATGACCTCGCCGCCGATCTTCGGCCCCGGGAAGGCGAGTTCGAAAGGCATCTGGGCGGGGCCGATGTCACCATACAGGCCCGCGTTCATGATCCACGAGTCGCTGCCGACGACGGAGTTGAACACGATGCCGCTGGGCGCTGAAGACTGCAGTTCGGTCGTGAAGGCGTAGTGGCCGCTGACCGCATCGCCGGCTCCCAGGCCCTGCAGATCGAAGTAGTAGGTGACCAGATCGTCGACGCCGGGCCCTTCGAGGCTCTGAATAGGCACGTTCTGCACCTGCCAGGGATTGCTGACGCCGTCGACCCAGAGATTGAAGTAGCGGACGTCGCCCGAGACGCCGGTGAACGAGAATTCAGCGGCCCCCCATTGGGTGTCGTTGAAGACCGTGGCGCCGTCGTTGAAGATGTAGCTCATCTGGCTGATCGAGATCTCATCGGCTGAGGCCGGGAGCGACATTGCCGCTGCGACTGCGAGGATCAGCAGTCGCGAGTGTGACGGTGCGCCTCGAACCGCGCTGTCCTGCCCGCCTGCGCTGGAGATCGAGTCAGGATGTGTGTTAACAGAGTTCTGTTTCATCTAGTCTTCCCTTCAAAGGCAACGCGTTGAATGGATCCAATCGCGCGCTACAGCCTCGGAGCGGCAGCGCTTCCTGTTGTTGATTTTGGAATGCAGGCAGAGCGCGGTCGGGCTCGTTCTCGTCGAACCGCGCGGCCGCTGCCACCGTGATTCGGGGGCGGAACAGTTCCTTCGCATCTCTCGTACGCATGGGCACAAGCAGATTCCTCACGGCTGTACTGATTTACCTTCGCTTGCACGCGAGCAGATCAGGGCTCGGCGGCGCGTCGTCAATAGCGACGCGTGCGCCGCAAGCGATACGGCAGCTCCGGCAGGTCGTGTCCCGGAACTCTCCCCCGCGAGCTCGACAGGGCCATGGTCAGCGCGCAGTGTACGCCCCCACTGGCAACGTGCAAGGGGAAATCGGAGAGTTCTGGGCGATATGTGGGATCAAGCGCGGAGCGTTATAGAGAAAGATCTTTCTCCAATTGCTACATCCCCTTAACCGGTGGTGTCGTGCGCGCATGCGCTGCGCGGCGACGAGTCGCACTCAGTAGTCCGCGGCCACCGCCGCACTGGCGCCGCGGATCATCGTCAGCCCTTGATGCGTCCGACGCCGGTGTCCGCCTGGACCTGCACGCCCTTGAGGATGCTGCGCAGGGCGTCGCGGTTGGGGGCGTAGTCCATCGCCGTCGCCAGCGTGATCTCATCGCGGTCGACAAGTTCCTTGAGCGAATACGTGAAGCTGCGCATGCCTTCGCCGGTCGAGGTGTTGAGCACGGCGGGCAGATCCTCGTCGTCAGCTTCGCGGATCTTCTCGCGGACCACGGGATTGTTGATGAGCACTTCCGTCGCGGGAATCACCCCGCCGCTGGTGCGCGGCATGAGGCGCTGGGCGCAGATCGCCTTGAGGCTGTTGCTGAGTGAGGAGCGGATGAACTCATGCTCGTGACGGGGGAAGAACTCGAGCATGCGGGCGAAGGCCTGCATGGTGTCGGCGGTGTGCAGCGAGCCGAAGACGAGGTGCCCGGTTTCCGCAGCCTGGATCGCGGAGAGCACCGTGTCGTGGTCGCGCAGCTCGCCGATGAAGATGACATCTGGATCCTGGCGCACGATGTAGCGCAGGGCCGAGGCATAGCTCGGCGTGTCCAGACCCAGTTCGCGCTGGCTGATGACCGACTTGCGCGGCGTGAAAACGAATTCGATGGGATCCTCAACCGTGACGATGTTCGTATGTCGCAGGCTGTTGATGTGATCGACCATCGAGGCGATGGTGGAACTCTTGCCCGAGCCGGTCACGCCGACGACGAGGATCATGCCCTCTGTCGACTCCTTCGCCAGGCGCTGGTAGATGGGCGGCAGGTTGAGATCGGTGAAGGTGGGGATGTTGGACTGGACGCGTCGGATGGCGGCCTGCATGCCGCCCGAGGCGCGGAAGATGTTGCAGCGGAAGCGGTCGCCGCGCACCAGCTTGCCGTCCACCTCCTCCTGCTCGAGGAAGGTGGAGAAGTCGAGGTCGCCGCTCTCGTCGTAGCGGTGCCGCAGCTTCTCGGGAATGATCGACTCGAGCAGGTACTCGGAGTCCTCCTCGGAGAGGGGGGCCATGTCGAGCGGCCGAAGGTGCCGATCGATGCGATAGATGGGCGGCAGGCCCACCTTGATGTGCAAGTCCGAGGCTCTGTGCTTGCCCATGCCCCCGAGCAGCCTGCGAATCGTCGACGGGCCATCAAAATCCGGCATGGTCGGGCTCCAATCACGAATCCGTTGCCGCCCCGAGGCGATCGGGGCTGGACGCATAGGATACCGCTCCTGCGGATACGCGTGACCCCAAACCACGTCGAATCGAGGGACTCTTGGGCGTCAATTCTCGCCGCTCGCGCCGCCGCTGCCGCGCACCGCCGGTGGCGCTATGGCCGGCCGCGACCCCGGGGCCCGCCGGGTCGGCTCAGTCGCCCTTCGGGTCGCGGCGCTCGGCACGCTGCAGGGCCGCCGTGTAGCGCCGCAGCGCCTGGCGCAGGTCGTCGAGCAGTGCCGCGGCCCCTGTCGCCTCCGCCACTTCGATCGCGCGCGTTTGCGCCTCGACCGCTTCCTTGAACTGATCCGACTCGAAGTGGGCTCGCGCCAGCGTGTGCAGGTAGCGCGGGTTGACGGGCTCGGTCTGCTCATTCGCCTGCCGCGCCGCCGCGAGGGCGAGTTCCAGATCCCGACCAGGCAGATCCTCGGTGTCGAGGATGAACCAGGCGAGGGCGTTCGCCACGTCGGCGCGCAGCGGATACTTCTCGAGGAGCGCCCGCCCCTTTACCCACGCCTCTTTGGTGCGTTCCGGGTCGCCGGCAATGAGGGAGATGTGATATACGCCGTACGACGCGTAGACGGGGCTGACCTGCGACAGTTCGTGCGTCACTGTGATGAGCGTCTCGCGATCGCCGGCGAGAGCGGCCTTGCGCGCCTGCAGCAGCAGCAGGCGGGCCCGGCGGTGGGCTTCGAGCGACCAGTCGCCCGCCAGAAACGCCTCGACCGCCGTGTGGAAACCATCGAAGGGGTGGCCGATCCAGGCGACCCGGCCCTCGCGATCGATGAGAAAGATCTGCGGGACGTCTTTCTCGACGGCGGAGAGCATGTAGGCGGTGAAGGTTCGGCGCTCTCGATCGACGGCTAGCTCGACCTCGCCGAACGCACCGGCGTGCAACTCCATGTATGCCGTGACCCGGCCGCGCGGCTCGGTGGTCACGGCGATTGCGCGCAGGCTCTCCGCGCCCGCGCGCTCCTGCAGCGCGGCGAGCTGCGCCAGCGCTTCGCGACCCTGCGGGGACCAGGTCGCCCAGAAGAGCACCGCCGTCGGTCGCGGCGCCTGCTCCTCAAACTCGACCGGTTGCTTCTCTTCGGCGCTGACGAGATGCAGCGGCGGGGCTTCGTCGCCCACAAGCAGCAGCGTCAACTCGCTCTCCTGTCGCGCCAGCCCTGCCAGCAGTATTGCGATGCAGATCAGGTAATGCATGGGTGCTCCTGCGAACCCCGCTCCCCAAGTCTAGCCGCGACGCGCAGCGGAGCGCTTTTCCCGATCGCCGCGCGGGCGGCGCGTTGGATCAGAACCAGTCCGGCAACCACGCCGCCGGACCGGCGAAGATCGCGCTCGCCAGCGCCAGATCCGTTGCCGAGCCCGACGCCTCGCCGGTGTGCGCGAGCTGCTCAGCCGATCGGTGCCCGGCGTAGAGGCTCGCCAGGGCCCGCACATCGAGCGTAACGCGGCCGTCGCCACCGGGCTCAACGGTCGCCTCTGCGTCCTGCACGTGCAGCACGAAGCGGCCGTTGTTTCCGGCGATCACCTCGTCGCGCACCTGCAGGTGCAACTCGCCGCGCAGCGGCGCGGGATAGCTGCGCTGCGTGAGCGCCGCCGGGACGTGCACGATGCGCAGCATCCAGCGTTCGCCGGTCCTGCCTGTGGCGATCTGTTCAAAGAGCAGGGGCGGCAGGGGATCCGTCGTGCCGCTCATCCACTGGAGTTCGCCCGCCTGCGTGGAGTGGCCGGCGATGAAGGCGAGGATCGACCGCCCCGTCTCCGCATCGCAAAAGATGAGATCCTTGACAACCAGGTTGTAATCGGGGGGCTGGGGATGCGCCGTGTCATGGATGAGCCGCAAGTACCCCGTCAGTTCCCCGTCGCGCTCAAAGCCGTAGCTCAGCACGCGCAGATCGCCGCGGCTGCGCTTCGTGCGCGTCCAGATGAAGTCGGGCCGGTCGAGAAAGCCGGTGTAGCGGGGGGCGATGCGCGCGTACAGCCGCCGGGTGGCGGCGTCATCCGCATCGGTCAGCCGCCGAATCGCGTGCGTCGTCTTGCCCGCGCGGAGGCGACTGATGGGCAGCCGCGCCTTGGTGATGACGCCGGCGTGCTCGTAGCCGGCGGCGCGGTAGAGCGGCTGGGAGGCGGAATAGAGTGCGGAAAGCGCCGCGCCGGACTCGTGGAGTTCGTTCATCACACCGTGCATGAGCGCAGTGGCGAGCCCCTCGCCGCGGCGGCAGGCATCGACGGCGACGGCCGCCACCCCGACCAGCGGCACGCTGCGCCCGCCATAGAACTGTCCCATGTGAATCAGCAGGAGGCCACCGGCCACCGTGCCGCCGTGACGGATGAGCCGGAAGTTCTCCCGTCCGCCGAGTTCGAGGTACTGCGTGAGATCCGGTTCCGGCACGTTGAAGGCGTGGCCGGCGATGGGGCCGTACGCCTGCAGGTCGGCGTCGTCGTACGGCGGGGCGATAATCACCTGGTTGGACATGGCGGGACTCCGGTAGTGGCGCAGGATACCGCCTTGCGTCTCGCGCGACTTGCGCGTGCCGTCTCGCACCGGGGTACGCCGCGAGGTGGGCGCAGAAGAAAGGCGGCCGCCAATGGCGACCGCCTTCGTGCACGTGCTTGCGTGGGGTGCGGTTCGAGACGATCCAGGTTTACGGATCGATGAACACGCGGTTGTCCTCGTCGTACAGCGAGGCGAAGATGGTGCCGGTGCCGCCGGTCTCGTCGAAGACCCAGCCGTCATCCATCGACCCGTCGCTGGGATCGGTGCCGTCGATGACTGCGGAGTCGCCGGTCCAGGAGTTGACGGGCGCTTCCTGCAGATACTCGCCGTTGACCAGGAGATCCCAGCCGTCGGTGACGAGCGTGGGATAGGCGTGCGGGTCCTCCTGAATCTTGTACAGTTCGAGCTGGCCGCGAATGGTCTGCAGCTGGCTCTCGATCGAGCTCTTCTGGGCCGATTCGCTGGCGTTGGTGAACTGGGGCACGACGATTGCCGCCAGAATGCCCAGAATCACCACCACGATCAGAATTTCGACCAGGGTGAAGCCCTGATTCATCCGGTTCCGCATGGGAGTACTCCTTCGTTGCATGCTTGGTCCAAGTGGCCTGTCAGATCGCGATTTCCTTCTTCAGGCCCGGGCTGAATCCAAGCCAATTCAGCCTGAGCCTGAAAACAATCCGACGCGGGTCCTTACGGCCCCCCGCGCCGGCACCTTGTGCACCGGCCTCCCCTCAGGAGCCGGTGATCGACGTGTCCGCAGCCACCTTCCGCACAGCGGCCCAGGTGGTGCTGCAGGTTCATCGACCCCCTTGACTCGCTTCTTCACCTCTCCCTTCTTGCCGCCGCATTAAGACGCGGACCAGACGGCACAACTGGCATACCCGCTCGCCTTATCGGCGCAGCGCCACCCCCTATCGATCAGGGATCCGCAACTTCAAGTCGCGCTTTCACTTGCGCTTGCACGAGAGCTTGCCCAGGCGCTACAGTCGGCCCAGGCGCTTCGCCCGGCAGCGCTGCACGCTCGCTTCACTTTTCAGGTGCTTCACGTCCCCGAGTTGTCGTCACCGTTCTGCGGGTTGAGTGTGCCCGTGTGTAGATAAGGAGAGGTGTCGATCTCCTCTGCGTCCATGAGCAGGGCGACGCGCTGCAGCGTGGACAGAATCTGCAGGCGCTCCCATTCCTCCAGCAGCTCGAGGCGCTGGCGGAACTGATCCTGCAAGAGCGAAGGAGCGCTGCCCAGCAGCTCCTTCGCGGCCCCGGTGACCTGCATCACCACGGAGCGCCGGTCAGTCTCGCTCGGCAGGCGCTCGACGAGATGACGATGCTCGAGACGATGCAGGATGCCTGTAACGGTTCCCTGGCTGAGATGGATGGCGCGGGCGATGTCGCTGGGGGAAGCCTGGGTAAGCCGCTCGATGACCTGAAGGGCGGCGAGCTGCGGCCCGGTCAGACCGTACGCCTCCATCAGCCGGCGCGAGTGCAGATCCACCGCGCGCACGATGCGCCGAATCGCGGCGACGATCTGCTGTTCCTGGCTCAGATTCTGGGGCATGGCGGTTGGGTCTCCAGGGAGGTTAATTAACCACGGAGTTCACGCAGGACACAGAGGGAAGAAAGAGTATGAGCGCCAAGATTCACGATCCCCTCCATCTCTTGATCTCTTAGTCCCCTGGTCCCTTGGTCCCTTCATCCGTGTCCTCCGTGATCTCCGTCGTCAAAACCTCGTTTCTCAGGCGCGCTTGACGAAGCGCTCGAGGAGGCGGATCAACAGGCTGAGCAGGACCGCCATGATCGCGGCGGGGACGGCTCCGAGCAAGGTGAGGCGCGGGTCGTTGCGCGCCAGGCCGCGCTGAATGAAATCGCCCAGGCCTCCGGCGCCGATGTAGGTCGAGAGCGTGGCGATGCCGACGGTGAGCACCGTCGCCGCACGGATGCCCGCAATGATCACCGGTGCCGCGAGGGGCAGTTCGACCATGCGCAGGCGCTGTCCGCGCGACATGCCCACGCCGTCCGCCGCCTCCAGCACCTGCCGCGGCACTTCGCGCAGGCCGGTGAACGTGTTGAGCACGATGGGCAGGAGCGCGTAGAGCACCAGCGCCGTCACCGCCGGCGCCGGACCGAGCAGGCCGTACACCGCGAAGAGAAACGCCAGCAACGCCAAGCTGGGAATCGTCTGCATGATCTCGGCGAAGCCCAGCACGGGCCCGCGCGCCGCCGCCTTGCGGTTAATCACGACGCCCAGCGGCACGCCGATCACGATGGCGATGCCCGTTCCCAGCGCGGTGAGGATCAGATGCTCGACGGTCTTCCGCGCCACGACGCTGCGCCGCTGCCAGGCGAGGCGGAAGAAGCCCGGCGCCTCCGCCGCGGACGTCTCCGCGGCGAGCGCCGCCTCACCCTCGACGGGCCCGAAGCGCGCTTCGATCCACGCTCGCGCCACCAGGGCGGGAGACTGCTTGCGCACGTCCACGGCGTGGTTCATTGCGCGCATCTCCTCATCGTCAACCGTGCCGGCGAGTACCGTCAGGATCTCGCGCACCCGCGGAGAGCGTTCGAGCAACTGCGCCCGCACGACGGGGGCCGCGTCGTACGGCGGGAAGAACTGCCGATCGTCCTCCAGCACGGCAAGATTGTGCTCGGTGAGGCGACCGTCCGTGGCGAAGGCGCAGATGAGGTCGACCTGCTCGCGGGCGATCGCGTCATACATCAGGCCGATCTCGAGTTCCATCGTCGATCCGAGCTCGAGACCATAGGCACCTTGCAGGCCGGGGTAGCCGTCGGGACGCTCCATGAATTCAGAAGGAAACCCGCCGCGCAACCGCTCAGCATCAGGGACGAGATCGCTGATCGTCTCCCAGCCGCTGGCGTCGGCGTCGGCTTGGCGCACACTCATGGCGTAGGTGTTGTCGAAGCCGATGGGCGGCAGCCAGATGAGGTCGTACTCGTTGCGGTAGTGAGCGGCCACGACACGGTAGGACCGATGGGGGTTGTGTATCACCTCGCGCTTGAGCACGTTGAGCAGGGCGGTGCCCGTGTACTCGACGTAGAGGTCGATCTCATCGGCGAGCAGGGCGGCGTGGCAGATGTCCGTGCCGCCCAGGTTGAAGCGCCGTCGCACCCGAAACTCGCCGCTGCGTTCGAGCAGTTGCGAGATGATCTCGCCGAGAATCTCCTGTTCGGTGAAGTTCTTCGAACCGACCGTGATGAGCGGCTTTTCCTGCGACGCCGCGGGCCCGGCGACGAGCAGCGATGCCAGCAGCACCGGCAGTAGGAGGAGGTAGGAGAGTTCTTGCCGCGGGCATCGCGCTCGGCCCCCCCGTTTGGCCGCGACACGAAGGGAAGCAGGTCGAATGGCGGCGATCCTCGGGGGAGCGCCCACCCCGCCTCCCGCAGGGGAGCGCTTCAATCCGCCGGCCAACTCGCTCCGGTCTGCTCGGCGCGTCATGTTGGATCTCCCACCACCAGATCCGCCTGCCGCCGCGCATGAGCGAAGAGATCCGCGACGTACGGCGTGGCGGGCTGCGCCAGTAGCTCTCCCGGCGGGCCGATCTGCTCGAGGCGGCCTTCGTGCATGACGCCGATGCGATCTCCCAGGCGCAGCGCTTCGAAAAGATCGTGCGTAACGAAGATGATCGTCTTCTTGAGGCGCTGGCGCAAGTCGATCAGTTCGCCCTGGAGCTGGTCACGGGTGACGGCGTCGAGCGCTCCGAAGGGTTCATCCATGAGCAGGTACTTGGGATCAGCGGCCAGGGCGCGGGCGAGCGCGACGCGCTGCTGCTGCCCGCCGGAGAGTTGTCGCGGCCGGCGCTCGCCGAACTGCTGCGGGTCCAGCCCGACCAGTTCGAGCAGTTCCGCGGCGCGCGCGCGTCGTTGGCGCCGCGGCCAGCCGAGCAGCTTCGGCACGATGCCCGCGTTCTCGCTGATGGTCAGGTGGG
>CAZZPX010000005.1:0-23607 GCA_964655955.1 uncultured Phycisphaerales bacterium
GGTGGACCATGAGTTCGAGGCAAGATCGTACTGCTGCACAAGATCGAGACGCGCCTCGCCGAACTCGTCGTAACCGCCCAGCACGAGAAGATGGCCCATCCCGTCGTACGCCGCGGCTGCGTCTGCCACGGGGATTGGCAGGGGGGCAATCACCTCCCAGGCGTCCGCGCTGCCGAGGTAGCGTTCGCAATACGTCGAGTTCGGCTCGCCGGGCGTGGCGTCCGCGCCCGGGCCTCCGCCGAGGGAGTAGATGCGGGCGCTGGGATCGCTGCAGTAAGCGAAGTAGAGGGAGGGAGCGGTAGCGCCGCGCGGAGCGAGGTCGATCCACGGTCCTTCGAGAAAGTCCCAGACGAAGGGATCCTTCTCCTGGCCGGGGTCCGCTGGGTCATCTCCGCCGAAGATGACGATGCGGCCGAGATCGTCGATGCCTCCGCCCTGGCTGACCACGGCGCCGTAGCCGTCGAAGCCGAGTTCTTCGCTCCACTGCCCGTCGCCCGGACCGAGGGAGTGCACCGAACCGTCCTCCGATCCGTTGATCCAGGGCGGGCCTCCCAGCGCCAGGAGTGTGCCGTCGAGACTCAGCGCGATGGCGTGTTGGCGGCTGTCCAGGCCGGCGGGGAAGCTGGGGGCGGCTTCCCAGGTTTGTGCTGACGCGGCGCCGACCGCGCCCAGGAAGCCGAGCGAGGCAACGAGATGACGTGCAGTACGAGTCCGCATGGAAGCTCCCTCTCCGTCCGGAGAAACGTGATGGTTGTATCGTCATTCGCGTGCGGGTTCTTGCGGCAGTCCGTCGCGCGTCTGCGATCTCATCTCTCATTCTGCGGCGCACGCCAGGGCGGGGCAAGCGAAAAGCGTCAAATCCATCATAAACGAGGAGATTGCGACTATTGACGACCTGGCGCTCCGCGAAGTGCCGCAATCGAATCGGTCGCCTTCAGGCCGTGGCCAGTGAGAACGCTGGCGATGCGGTCGCCGGGCGCTGCGCGCGCGGCCCACTTCGCAGCGCCCGCGATGGCTGCCGCCGATGTGGGTTCGACATAGAAGCCGCGCGCGTGCAGGCGCGCGAGCGTCTCGCGCAGCTCGATCTCCGAGACGGTGAGGAGTGCGCCGCCTGTTGCGCGCACAGCCTGGAGAATCTGCCTGCCGCGAATCGGCGCTGCGATGGCGATGCCCTCCGCCAGCGTGGGCTGCGACTGCGTGTCCGTGACATCGTCCGCACCGACAGCGAAGGCGCGAGCGAGCTGCGCGCAATTCTCTGCCTGCACGCCGATGAGTTTCGGCGTTCGCTCGATGAATCGCATCGCCAGCAATTCGCCAAAGCCGATCCAGGCGCCGAGGAGCAGCGTGCCGTTGCCGACCGGCAGCACCACCGCCTCCGGCGGCTGCCAGTCGAGCTGCTCGCAGAGTTCGTAGGCAAAGGTCTTCGTGCCGTGCAGGAAATAGGGATTCCAGCAGTGGCTGGCGTAGAACGTCCGCTGCGCTGCGTGGCGTGCTGCGGCGGCGGTGTCTTCGCGCGAACCGGGTACGCGCACCAGCCGCGCGCCACTGCGCTCGATCTGCACCAGCTTGCCGGGCGAGGTGGTCTCGGGGACGTAGATGTCGCAGCGAATGCCGGCGCGTGCTCCGTACATGGCGATGGAGGCGCCGGCGTTGCCCGAGGAATCCTCGACGACGTGCGCGACGCCAAGCTCTCGGGCGCGCGACATGAGTACCGCTGAGCCGCGATCCTTGTAGGAACCGCTGGGGTAGAGAAAGTCCTGTTTGACGAGGACGCTCCGTCCGGCAAGCTCCATCTCGACCAGCGGCGTCACCGGTTCGCCAAGCGTGACCGGATCGGCGGCATTGCTGAGTGGCAGCGCTTCGGCATAGCGCCACAGCGTTGCGGGGCGAGTGCGCAGCGCCGCCTGGTCCAGCCCCGGCTCGAAGCGCAGATCGAGTACGCCGCCGCAGTCGCAGCAGAAGCGCAGATCGTCGCAGGCGTAGCTCGCGGCGCAGGTTGTGCAGTGAAGTGCAGTGGTCATGGGAGTCGTGAAGCTGGGAGCGGTTCTATCCTGCGTCAGAGACCTTGATGACGGCGGCTCCGTCGATGCGGCCGTCCTTGAGCGCGCTAAGCGCTTCGTTGGTCTGCTCGAGCGGAAAGGTCGTCACGGTCGATTCGAGGGGGATCTCCGCGGCGAGGCGCAGCAGTTCCTCGCCGTCGCGCCGCGTGGCGTTCATCACACTGCGCAGCACGCGCTCATGGTACAGGTGTTGCGTGTAATCCATCTGAGGGATCGGCGACATGTGAATTCCGCCCAGCGTCACCGTCCCGCCGCGCTGCATCAGCTCCAGCGCGCGCGGCACGAGCTGTCCCGCCGGTGCGAAGATGCAGGACGCATCGAGCTTCGTCCCCGGTTCGTCGCTCGCGTCGCCGGCCCAGACGGCGCCCATGTCGCAGGCCATCCTCTGGCGGCTGTCGCCGCGTGTGAAGACATAGACCCGGCAGCCCCAGTGCATAGCGATCTGAATCGTGATGTGCGCTGCCGCCCCGAATCCCCACAGCCCCAGCTTTTCGCCGGGGCGAATGCCGCTCAGCCGCAGCGTGCGGTACCCGATGATCCCGGCGCAGAGCAGGGGCGCCACGTCGATCGCCGCGACCCTCTCGGGGATGGGGTAGGCGAAGTCTTCATGAACCTTGGTGTACTCCGCATAGCCGCCGTGCGCATTGTAGCCGGTGAAGGCGGCGCGTTCGCAGAGGTTCTCCGCGCCGCGATCGCAGAAGCGGCAGCCGCCGCAGGTGTGATGCAGCCACGCCAGGCCGACGCGCGCGCCGATGTCGAATCGCTGTGCTCCCTCGCCGCGCGCCTCGACTTGACCGACCACCTGGTGGCCGGGAATGACGCCTCGTCTGTGCAGCGGCAGTTCGCCCTCGACGATGTGCAGGTCGGTGCGGCACACGGCGCACGCCTCGACGCGCACGACGACTTCACCGGGCCCCGGCGTCGGGGCGTTCACAGCGGCAGGGCGCAGCGGCCGCTCGTGCACGTCCATCGCCTTGTCGAGGATCATCGCGCGCATCATGCGCCTCATCATCTTGCCGGCACACGTCGATTTTTCAGCACGAAACTGCGCTCATCCCAGACCTTGTCGAGTCGCTTCTTCGTGGGCGGCGCCGTGTGAAGCCGCTGCGCCGTCGCCGCCAGCAGCTCCACATACTTGTAGAAGTCGCTGAGAGATATGAATTCCAGCCCGGCCCTGGCGGGCTTGCGGTTGCGGCCGACCTCGACGTTGCTGAGATCCGCCTGGTTGTGATAGTTGCCCAGGGGAATGCAGATGGAGGATGCGGTGTAGCCGTAGGCGCAGAAGACGGTCGCTTCGCAGGAGCCGCCCGCCATGAGCTTGCGCTGCCAGGTGAACTCTTGGTCTTCATCCGCAAGCTGCTGGGCGACGTGCGCCAGCGAGGCGGTCAGATCCGGGTCGTAGGTGCTGAGGCGATCGCCGACGCGCACGATCGGCCCGCCGCCGATGGGCGAATCGATCAGGCTGCGGCTGGTCTCCAGCACGATGACGCGCGAGGTCTTGGGAATGCTGCGATTCTTGCACGCGGCCATCGAGCCGATGAGCCCGACTTCTTCAGCCCGGGTGAAGAGCACGCGGACGTCATTGCGCCGTCCGCCGCGCGTGCTGAGCAGCACGTCCAGCATGCACAGCGCAGCGGTGACGGAGGCGAGGTTGTCACAGGCGGGCGTGTGGAAGCGATCGCCGCTGAGACGTTGTTTGCCCAGGCGCCAGCGGCCGATGTCGCCCTCCGCAAGCGCCACAGGGCGCGTGAGTTCGAAGCGCAGGCGATAGAAGGGCGCGAAGATGGTGTTGTCCTGCGCGGGCCTCCTGACCTCGACGGCGCGGGCATGTACGGGCTTGCCGTCGGCGGGAACGAAGGTGGCGCGCGCGTCGTGGAAGTATGCCTCCTTGACCCCGCCGCGGAAGGCGGCTGTCACCTCGCGGTCGGAATGCACCTCGCCGACGACAAACGCGGGATGGTCCATGTGGGCGACGATGACGAGGGGGTTGCCACTCGGCTTTTCTCTGCCGGTGCGCTTGAAGGCGACGAGCAGGTTGCCGGTCTTATCGGCCTTGAGGTCGATGCCGCGGCGTTGCGAGGCCCAGGCGGTGATGTAGTCGACGACGCGATCCTCATGCCCGGCGGCGGTGGGCAAGTCGGTGACGACCGTGAGGCGTTCGAGAAAGTCGCGGCGCTGCGCGGCGGTGAGTGTCATGCGTGGAGTGTAGCGGGCGGGCCGCGATCCGGCGGCGCGCGGCGCACGACAAAGCCTCCTTCGCCGCGTGTGCGACGAAGGAGGCAAAGAGTCTCTGCCGCGATCCGTGCGGACTTGGAGAACGAACGAACCCGCGCGTTACGCAGCCTTGCGGTAGCGGCGGGTCTTGGTCGTGGTGTTCTTGCGGGTCTTGGCGTTCTTGTAGGTGCGGCCCTTGTACTTCAGACCCGTGCGGGTGTTCTTGCGGGTCTTGGTCTTGGGCGTGCTCTTGCGCGTGGTGGTGCGCGTCTTGCGGGCCGTGGTCCTGCCGGTCCGGGTGTTCTTCTTGAAGCTCTTCTTGTAGGGCTTGAAGAAGGTGTTGAACTTCGGCTGCAGGAAGTTCCAGATCTGCCAGGGGTTCATGCCGGTGAAGTCGTCGGGGTTGGCCCAGCCGTTGGCGAAGGCCCAGTTGATGGCCCACTGCACGAACTGGTACTGCGACTGCTTGGTCCAGTTGGCGTTGTTATTGGTCTGGAAGGTGGGCCAGTAGTAGGTGAAGCCGTGGAACTTGTAGCTCTTGACGAACCCCTGCTTGGTGACGACGTTGGCGACGCGGGTGGGGGTGGTCTTCCAGCGCTTGGCGACGGTCTGGAAAGCCTCGGTGACGGGCGTGCCGCGTTTGACGCTGTTCTTGAAGCTGGTGGTGATCTGCTTGGTCGTAGCCATTCTGTTTGCTCCTGCTTAAGCAAGTTTCGGCGTCCGCCGCTGCTCCGGGCCTTTTCCACTCCGCTCCAAACGCTCTGAGCACTGTCCGGAATGGGCGCAAACGCCGCGTCTAAGTGAAACTGGCAGGTCAATCGGCCGACACACGAGGCCAAATCACCTGAACCGGGCAAAATCTCAGAGAATCCGTCAGAAATCCAAGTCAATGGCACGAGGCGGCGGTCACAGCGGACATCGGCATGCCCTTCACGCCCGCCTTGCCGGGGTCGCGCGCGGCCCGGCGAGCAGCCCCGACGCGGGGAAGTACAATCCTCGCGATGAGCGCTTTCGCACCGATCCCGGAGATTCTCGAAGAGCTGCGCGCCGGCCGGATGATCGTGCTCGTGGATGACGAGCGGCGCGAGAACGAGGGCGATCTGGTCTGCGCCGCGGAACTCATTTCGCCGCAGGTCGTCAATTTCATGACCAAGCACACGCCCGGCTACCTCTGCCTGTCTCTGACCGGCGAAGCCTGCGATCGCCTGGAACTGCACCCCCAGACCGCGCAGAACACCTCCGTCCGCTCCACCGCCATGGCCGTGTCCATCGATGCCCATCCGCGGCACGGGGTGACGACGGGCATCTCCGCCTCAGACCGGGCCAGGACCATTCGCGTGGCCGTCGATCCCAGGAGCGGTCCGGGCGATCTCGTCCGCCCGGGGCACATGGTGCCGCTGCGGGCCCGCGACGGGGGCGTACTCGTCCGCACGGGGCAGACGGAAGGATCCGTGGATCTGATGCGCCTGGCGGGGCTGCGGCCCGCAGCGGTGATCAGCGAGATCAGCAAGGAAGACGGTGAGATGGCGCGCCTGCCGGAACTCGAAGTCTTCTGCCGCGAGCATGGGCTGAAGCTGTGCAGCGTCGCGGACATCATCGAGTATCGCCTGCGCCGCGAGGGGCTGGTGACGCGGCTGGAGCCCGTGGAAGGCGTGCCCATCGAGACGGCGGAGGGGGAGTTCACGCTCTTCGCCTATCGCAGCCTGGTCGATCCCCTGCCGCACATCGTGCTGACCGTGGGGGGCGTGGGCGCGCGCGAGCCCGGGGGCGCGACTCGGCCGATCCACGAACCGGTGCTGGTGCGCATGCACAGCCGGGATGTACTGGGGGATATCTTCGACGTCGCCGTCGAAGCCGGGGAGATGTCGTCGGGGCAGGTGCTGCGGCGATCGATGCGCCTGATTCAGCGGGAGGGCCGCGGCGCGGTGGTGTACCTGCGGCCGAGCGTTATGGGCGGCGAGGAGAACGGCACGCTGGCGCAGCGGCTGCACCGCCTGCGCATTCAGGCGGAGGAGCTTGTCGGCGCGGATCGCGATCGGCCGGACCTGCTGTCATCCAGCGGTGAAGGCGAGAAGGCGATACCCGCCGAGAAGCGTGACATCGGCGTGGGCGGGCAGATCCTGCGCGACCTGGGTCTCTCCAAACTGCGGGTGATCACCAACCACCCCAAGCCGGTCCACGCGCTGTCGGGCTTCGGCATCGAGATCGTGGAGCACGTGCGGGTCGCCGACGGCGACAGAGAGTAGAGGGTAGAAAGTCGAAAGGAGAGAGGAGAGAAGAGGAAGGTGGGCGGCTGCGGCGTCTGTCGTCGTTCGCTAGTGGCTTTAGACCTCACTCGCTCAGTCCCTGATTCAGCACCCTCAGCCAGTTTCCGGCCTGGAAGCCGGCGATTTGCCGGGGCGACCAGCCCGTGTCGGCAAGCGCCTCTGCCAGCGCGTCCAGGCGCGCGGGATGGTTGAGATCCGCCGGTAGCATCTCGGGACCGAAGCCGCCGTCCATGTCGCTGCCCAGGCCGACCGCATCGTGGCGGCCGAGCAGGTGGACGATGTGATTGACGTGGGCGGCGCAGTCGCGTGCGGTCGCCGCGCCTGTGGGGGTGAGGAAGCGGCGGTAGAGGTTGAGGCCGATGATCCCGCCGCGCTCCGCCACGGCCCGAACCTGGGCATCCGTGAGATGTCGCTGCGAGTCGCCGGCGAGCGCCCGGCAGTTCGAGTGGCTCGCGACGATGTGACCTCTCGCCACGGCGAAGAGGTCGTCGAAGGCGCGATCGCTCAGGTGCGAAACGTCGTGCACGATGCCAACCTCGTCGAGCGCCGCGACCAGTTCGCGCCCTTCCGCGCTCAGGCCGCTTGCCTCAGCGGGGAATTGCGAATCGGCGTTGCCGGCGGCGTAGCGCGTGCCCAGCGCCCAGGCCAGGCCGACGAGGCGCACGCCGCGCTCGCGCCACTGCCGCACATGCTGCGGCGAGCGGATGGGGTCTGCCCCTTCCATGAGCAGCACGAGCTTGGGTAGCGGGCCCGGAGCCTGGAGATCGGCGGCTGAGCGCACGATGGCCACCTCGCCCTCCGCCTCGAGGCGTTCGTAGATCGCCAGTTGTTCGAGCCCCGCGCGCTCGGCCCCGTCGCGATCATCGGGTCCGGCGTAACCCGCAGGCTCGTCCGGGCGCGGCGAGGTGTAGATCGTCGCCAGCACCAGCAAGACGCCCGCCTCGCGCAGGGCCGGCAGGCTGATACAGCGAGCGCTCGGGTCGTCTGCTTCGCGGCGGATGTCGTGCCCGCAGACGGCGAGGTAGGCGAGATCCAGGTGTCCATCGACCCAGCGGTGCTGCATGGGCGCTTGTCCTCCACGGCGATCCTACCGGCGCTGGGCAGGCGCGGGTGCGCCGGATTCACCGATTGTTGACCCGACGTAGACGAAGCGCAGGGGCCGGCGCTGTAGGATCGCGGGTGCGGAGCGGCTGCTTCGCCCAATTCGGGAGATCGCCATGCACGAGCAGACCGGACTGAAGAGGCGCGACCTGTTGCGCGCTGGCGCGGGCGCAGCGCTGCTGGGCGCGACGGGCCTGAGCGCCCGCGCCGCGGCAGCGGCCGCCGAACCGAGTCAATCCACGAAGCGCGCGCGCGTCATGCGGCTGGCGCATCTGACCGATGCGCACGTGCAGGAGGCTCGCGGGGGCGGCGAGGGCCTCGCCGCCTGCCTGCGCCACGCCCAGTCCCAGGCGGACAAGCCGGAGCTGATCATCTTCGGCGGGGACAACGTCATGAATGTTGACAGCGACGACGGTTCGAAGACCGCCGCGGCGCAGCTCGACGTCTTCAACAAGTCGCTGCGTGACGCCTGCGACCTGCCGTACCGCTGCGTGATCGGCAACCACGATGTGCTGCGCCTGCACCCGGTGGACGGGAAGAAGTGGGCGGTCGACGCCTTCGAGTTGCCCGGCCGGTTCTACAGCTTCGAGCAGGCGGGGTGGCGCTTCGTCATGCTCGACAGCACCAGCCCGGAAGGGGGCGGGTACAAGGGTCGCATCGACGACGAGCAGTTCGAGTGGCTCGCCGGCGTGCTCAAGGAAACGCCCGCCGCCACGCCGATCTGCCTCGTCAGCCACATCCCCATCATGGGCGTGTGCTGCTACTTCGACGGCGAGAACGAGAAGTCCGGCGACTGGCGCGTGCCCGGAGCGTGGATGCACATCGATGCTCGCCGGCTCAAGGATCTGTTCGCGCAGCACGCCAACGTGAAGCTGTGCCTCTCCGGCCACATGCACCTGGTGGATACGGCGACGTACCTGGGCGTGACCTACGCCTGCAACGGCGCGGTCTGCGGCGCTTGGTGGGGCGGCGACTACCACGAGTTCGCGCCCGGCTACGCCCTTGTCGATCTCTTCGACGACGGCTCCACGGAGATCGAGTTCCTCACCTACGGCTGGGTGACGCGGGAATAGCATTGGTGACGGGCCCCCGGGCATGCCGATGACAGGGGCATGAAACCACGCGTCTCGATTCTCATTCCCAACTACAACAACGGCAAGGAGTCCTCCAAGTCGGGCGATTTCGACTTCGCGACCCTCCTGCTCAAGTCGCTCCGCCGCACACTCAGCAGCGAGACGACGCCGTTCGAGATCATCGTCTACGACGACGGTTCGACGGATGACAGCCTCGCGACGTACCGTGACTGGGCCCGCCGCACCTGGACCAGCGGCGTCAGCGAGGGCGAACCCTTTCTCACGCTCATCGAAGCGGAGCACGACGGCTGCCTCGCCCGCACCAGCAACAAGCTCGTGCAGGAGTCGCAAGGCGACATCTGGGTGCGGCTCGACGGCGACATCGAGATCCTCACCGAGAACTGGGTCACCCGGCTGTGCGAGATCTTCGACAACGGCCCGCCGGATCTCGGCGTGGTCGGGCCCAAGCAGCTCAAGACCGACGGCCGAATCCACAGCATGGGCGACTTCGTTCTCGATCCGCGCGGCTATGTGCATGAAGGCGAAGGCTTCCCCCGCGAGTCGTATACGCGCACGATCGAGGTCGATCACGTCATGGGCTGCTTCTACTGCTGCAGGCGCGAGGTCTACGAGGCGGTGGGCGGCTTCGACGAGACGTTCCTGCGCGGGCAGACGGTGGATTTCGGCATGATGGCGCGGCTGAAGGGCTACCGCTGCTGGGCCACCCCGGCCATCGAGTTTCATCATCACCTGACGCTGCGCTTCAACCGCAGCAACAAGGCGGACACGGATCGCGGCGTGGGTTCGGCGGTGGGGACGTTTCGCGACAAGTGGGGGTTCTGCCGCCTGCAGCCGGATCTCGAAGAGGTACGCCGGCGCTACCAGGGCACGGCCCTCCTGTGGAACGCGAAGTACTTCGGGCCGCGCATGCAGCCGCAGCGCGAGCGGAAGGCGGAACTCGAGCGGACCGAGTGGGGTTTGTTCTCGCAGAATCAGCAGGTGCAGTCGCTCTACGATCGCCGCCTCACCGAGATCGCCAAGATCTGGCACAGTTCGAGCAAGAAGCGCCCGATCGTCGAGGTCGGCTGCCGTGCCGGGCTCATGCTGCACCTGCTCGCCACGCAGGGCGTCCCGGCGGTGGGGTATGACGAGGACCCAGCGCTGGTCGACCTGGCCCGCGAGGTGGGGCAGCGCCACCAGTATCCGGGGCCGGTGCCGATCTACGAGCACGTCGAGGACGCGGCGAGATTGCCGCTCGATTCCGACAGCGTGGAGATCATGGTGCTCACCAGCATCATCGAGCGCTACTGGAACCCGACGCGGCTGCTCGAGGAGGCCCGGCGGTGCCTGACGCCGGGCGGCGTGGTGGTGCTGATCTCGCAGCGGCCGGCCGGCGGCGTGCTGTCGTACGCCGCGGAAGAGCATCGCTACTACGATCATCAACTCGCGCAGCAGTTGCGCATGCTGCTGCATCCGCAGCACGTGAAGGCGATCGACCCGGCGCGGGATCGGGAGATGATCTTCGCGTGTGTTCCGGCGCCGGAAGCCCCGCTGACCACGACGGTGCGCCTGGCGCGGGAAGCCGAGGCGAAGGAAGCGCGCGAAGCGTGCGCCGCCGGGGCGTAGCGAGCCAAGCGGCCTTCAGTCCGCATGGCCTTGGCGAAACGTGCGCGCCTCGCGGTCGAATTCCACGTACCGGCGGCTCAGGAGCCAGTTGAGGCGCAAGGCGTCGGCGTGCAGGCGGACGGCGGCGGGTTCATCGCTCGTGTTTGCGGGCAGTTGCAGCGCCGGGGCCAGGAAACGCTGCAGGATCGGCCAGATCGACGCTCCCTGCGGGGGGCGGATGGCGGCGGGCCAGCCCAGCGGCGACTCGTCGAGCGACCGGCGCGGCGTCAGCGGATCAAACAGCCAGTCGCCCCCGCGAGTCGAACCTGCCGCGAGCAGGGCGAAGAGCGCATCGTCGGCGGGGATTTCGCCGCTCTCGGCGAGGACGATCGCCGCCTCGGCGAGGCGGTCGCGCTCGGCGGGGTCGGTCGCGTTCATGAGGCGAGCCAGCAGGGCGTAGCGGCGGTTGGTGAGATCGTCATCGCCTTCCGTCAGCCGATTGATCCGCTCCTCTTGGGCGCCGAGCAGTGCGCAGGAGAGCAGTCCGGCCCGGCGGACATGGTCGTCGAGATCGCGCAGGAGCGCCTCGGCCAGGTCGGCATCGCCCGCCTGCTCGACGCGCAAGGCGATCTCCCAGCGCGGCACGGGCCAGTAGGCGAGTTCCAGAATCGGTTCGGGCGTGGGGGGGAGCAGGGGCTGAGTCGCTTGCGGCTGCGCGATGGCTTCCAGCAGCGGCTGAAGGTGCGTCGGCGGTGCGTCGTTAGCCGGTTGGCGCCCCACCCGGGCCCGCCAGAGCCAGATCGCCTCCGCCCCGGGGCCTGAGAGCGTCTCCACTGCGGGCGGCGCGGGCGACTCAATCCGCAGAAGCGCCATGAGGAGCAGGGCGTCGCGCTGGAGCGGGGCGTCGCCAGTGGCGAGCGCCAGGTCGAGCAGCGGCCGCACCGGCGCCGGGTGCTGCGCGCCCGCCAGCGTCGCGATGGCGAGCAGCAGTTCGTGGGTCGCGGCGGATTGTTGCGGGTCAAGGGCGGCGGCGAGTCCAGCGGCGAGCCGCGCCAGCGCGGCTGTGTTCTGCGGCGTCACGGCACTGACCTCACGGAGCAGATCGGCGCCGACGCGCGCCGCCGCCGCGGGCGTGTCCGCTGCGCCGGCGCGGGTGAGGCGCTGCACCAGCAGCCGCTCGTAGGCCGGATAACCGACCGTCGTCGGGGCAGCGGCGTCGTGCGCGGCGAGCGCATCGACAAGCGCATCAAAGACCTGGGGCGGCGCGTTCGCAAGGCGTTCGTCTTCGCGAAGGTATGCCAGCGTCCCTGCCTCGAGGAGGCGCGGTTGTCCGCCTGCACCGGACGCAGCCTCGCGCAACAGGCGCAGGGCTTCGGCGCGCACGGCGGCGTCGTCGCTGAGCGCCCGTCGGACCAGGCGCGACGAGTCGTCGACGAGCGCCCACCAGGCGAGTGCAGCACCGGCGAGGAGCGCCGCGAGCAGGGAGATCAGGAGTCGTCGAGGCATGGCATCGCACCATCAGCATCAGCGAACGTGCGGGGCGCAGCGGAGGTGAGCGCCGCCGACCGGTCAGAGGCTCTACAAAGGGTAGCAGCGCCTCGAGATTCTCATGAGAGTGCAGCGAAGTTGGCCGAAACAGAACCTCAGGCCGTAGATTTACGACCTTGCGCGCGGTATGCCAGCGATTCCGCGCAACGAGGCGGCGATGCCCGAGAAAGCAGCCGCAGCGTCGCCGCGGCACCGGAGTTCAAGCAATGAACCTCAACCTGCCCGCGTACCTCTCGAAGATCCTGCCGTCGAATCACATGGGGGTGCTGCTGCACCATGATGATCGCAAGGAGGCGAAGTCGCACCTGATGCGGATCATCGGGCTGATCGTGGGGCCGTTGCTGGCGCTGGGGGTGTACTACCTCATTCCGGTTGACGCGCCGATCGGCGACGGCGCGACGCTGGGGCAGCCGGGGCGGGCGGTGGCGGCGATCGGCGTGCTCATGGCGACGTTGTGGGTCACCGAAGCCATGCCCATCGCGGCAACGGCGCTCATCCCCATCGCCTTCTTCCCCATGGTGACGTTCGGCGAGGTCAGCGCCGCAAAGGCCGCGGCGCCCTTCTCGCACGAACTGATTTACCTGTTCATGGGCGGCTTCATGCTGGCCCTCGCCATGCAGCAATGGGGCCTGCACCGGCGCATCGCCCTGTGGATCATTCTTGCTGTGGGCATCGCGCCCGGTCGACTCGTCGCCGGATTCATGATCGCCTGCGCCGTGCTGAGCATGTTCGTCTCCAACACGGCGACGGCGGTGATGATGCTGCCGATCGGCCTGTCGGTCATCGAGATGGTGCGCAAGGAACTCAAGGAGACGAATCCCGATCTGGTTCCAGCCGAGGGACAGCCGTTCCACTTCGCCATTTGCCTGATGCTGGCGATCGCCTACGGCAGTTCGATCGGCGGCGTGGGGACGCTGATCGGCACGCCGCCCAACGCGCTGATGGCGGCGTTCCTGAAGAGCAACTACGACCGGGAGATCGAGTTCGCCCGCTGGATGGCGGTGGGGCTGCCGGTCGTTGTCATCTTCATTCCTCTCACCTGGGTACTCCTCACGAAGATCGTCTTTCCGATCCGCATCAAGGAGGTGCCCAACGGTCGGCAACTCATTCAGGGCCAGCTTCGCGAGCAGGGGCCGATGAGCCGGCCGGAGGCGGCGGTGCTGGTGATCTTCGTCTTGACTGCACTCGCCTGGATCACGCGGCCGTGGCTGCTGGGGATGACGTTCTACGGTGACTTCCGGCCGTTCGCCGGGCTGACCGATGCGGGGATCGCGATCATCGCGGCGCTCCTGCTCTTCGTGCTGCCGGTCGATCTGAAGAAGGGCGTCTTCCTGCTCAAGTGGGAGCAGGCGCGGAAGGTGCCCTGGAGCATTCTGCTGCTCTTCGGCGGGGGTCTGAGCCTGGCGGCGGCGGTGAAGGAGACGCAGGTCGCGGACTTTATCGGCGCTGAACTGGTCGCGCTCAAGGCCCTTCCCGTGCCGGTCCTCATCCTCATCGCCGTCGTGCTCATGAAATTCCTCACGGAGATGACGAGCAACACGGCGACCATGGCGACGTTCCTGCCGATCCTGGCGGCGCTGGCGAATGCGACGGGTGTCGATCCCATGCTCCTGATCATCCCGGCCACGATCGCGGTGTCGCTGGCCTTCATGATGCCGGTGGGCACGCCCCCCAACGCCCTGGTGTTCGGCTCCGGCGAGATCACAATCGGCCAGATGGCCAAGGCGGGGTTGCTGCTGAACCTGATCACGATCCCGCTGGCGATGGCGGTGACCTACTTCGTCGCCGCGCCGGTCCTGGGGATCGAGGTGCCCTAAGCGAGCCGGGCGCGGGGCAGTTCGTTCTGAGGGGTCGGCTGGTTGTCCGATAAGATCCGCCTCCAAATGCCGCGACCAGCCGGGCAGGCGCTCCACGGCATCTGGAAAGCCGCGCCCGCCACCGGACCGACGATGAGCGGTAGGAACAAGACCAATCTGACCGGTGCGCGCCGCGTGCGGCGTGCGACTCGCCTATCGTCCGAGAGCACAACCAGCCGGAGGCCGACCGGCCCCGACCGGCATCCAGAGATCACGGAGTGGACATGACCAGCTTGCAGAATCGGTTGGGGCGGATGCTCGCCATCGGGTCGGCGACCCTGGCGGCGACGACGGCCCAGGCCAACGACTTTCCGCCCTTCGAGCAGGTTTCCGAAGGGTACACCCGCGTCATCTCCACCGCGGATGATGCAGGGGCGCTCTACACCATCTACCGCAACGACGAGGAGCGTCAGCTGCTCGCCGAATTGCCGGGCCACTTCGCCCACCAGAAGCTCTTCATCGCCACCTCCATCGCGGGCGGCGGCGAGGACACGGGCTTTCAGTGGTCCGACCGGTACGTCTACTGGAAGCGCATCGGCGACCGGCTGGTGCTCATGGAGCCGAACCTCGGCGTGCGCACCGACGATCGCGAGTCGGCCCCCTCGATCGCCCGCACCTTCACGGATCGTGTCCTGCTCGACATGCCGATCCTGACCATGGGTCCGGGCGGCGGGCCGGTGATCGACCTCGATGCGCTGCTGCTGGGCAACAGCGACAGTTTCTTCGGGCGTTACCTCGCCGGGGCGCGGACGCACCTGGCGACGATCGCCAAGACCAAGGCCTTTCCGCAGAACGTGGAGGTCGCCTTCGAGGTGCCGCGCGCGAGCGGTCAGCTCACGACCGTGCACTATTCGATCAGCGTGTTGCCCGAACAGACCGGCTACACGCCGCGCCGGGCCGACCAGCGCATCGGCTACTTCACGACCGTCTATCAGGATCTGGGCAGCACGAACGAGGACGAGCAATGGGTGCGCTACATCACGCGCTGGAACCTGCAGAAGCGCGATCCGAGCCTGAAGCTCAGCCCGCCGAAGGAGCCGATCGTCTTCTACATCGATCACACGACGCCCGTGCGCTATCGCCGCTGGGTGCGTGACGGCATCCTGGCGTGGAACAAGGCGTTCGAGAAGATCGGCATCGTCAGCGCCATCGAGGTCTACTACCAGGACGCCCAGACCGGGGCGAACATGGAGAAGGATCCCGAGGACGTGCGCTACAACTTCATCCGCTGGACCACGGCGGATCTCGGCTTCGCGTACGGCCCCAGCCGCGTCGATCCGCGCACCGGCCAGATCCTCGACGCCGACATCATCATGGATCAAAGCTGGATCGCGTACTACGTGTACATGCAGGATCGCTACATCAGCCAGCTTGCCGAGCAGGCGATGCATCCGTCATCGCTGGCGTGGCTGGAGCGGCATCCCTCGTGGGACTTCCGTCTGGACGCGATGAACCCGCTGAAGCGCGAGCAGACGCTGCGCGAGCGCGCCCGCAGCTTTGCGACGAGTTCTCCTGATCAACTTCATCCTTTCGCCGTCGTGGACGGCAGGGTGATCGGCGACGATCGTTACGACGGGCTGGTGCATCGTCACACGCAGATGAACGGCCGGTGCGAACTCGCCCTGATGCGGGCGATGGACGTGGCGCTGGTGCGCAGCGTCGGCGCTGAGCTTCTGCGCGGCGAGTTGCTGCCCAGCGAGCAGATCGACGAGGACAGCGAGAGTGGGGAGGGCGACGCCGAAGAGGATAACGCGGGCGAAGAAGAGGCCGGATCGATTCTCGACGGCCTGCCCGAGGACTTCATCGGGCCGCTCGTCGCCGAGGTCATCACGCACGAGGTCGGTCACACGCTGGGCCTGATGCACAACTTCAAGGCCTCCAGTATCTACAGCTTCGAAGAGATCAATTCGCAGGCCTGGATGCACAAGCCGATCTCGGGTTCGGTCATGGAATACAACCCGGTGAACATCAGCGTGCTGGAAGGAACCACGCAGGGCCCCTGGGGCATGCACGACATCGGCCCCTACGACTTCTGGGCGATCGAGTACGGCTACACCTTCGACAACGACGTCGAGAAGATTCTCGAGCGCTGCGCCGAACCGGAGCTTGCCTACGGCAACGACATCGACAGCTACGGTCCGGATCCGCTCTGCCGAACCTTCGACCTGGGGAGCGATCCGTTCGTCTACGCGCAGAACCGCATCGAGCTGGCGGAGAAGCTGCGCGGGCGAATCCTCGATGAGGTGGAGGAGGGCGAGAGCTGGCAGCGGGCGCGCGACCTGTACGAGATGACGCTTTCCGTGCAGGCGAACGCCATCGCCATGGTGTCTCCGTGGATCGGCGGCGTGCACATTCATCGCGATCACAAGGGTGATCCGGGCGAGCGCGACCCCGCCGTCATCGTCAGCGTCGAGAAGCAGCGTCAGGCGCTGCGCTTCATGATCGAGCACGCGTTCGATGACGACGACTACGGCCTGACGCCGGAGTTGCTCGCCAAGATGGGAATTGAGAAGTGGCTGGATGATGGCGGCTTCATGCGGCTGCTCGACGGCGACGCCTACCCGGTGCACCAGAACATCTCGGCGATCCAGTCAATGGCGCTGACGCTGCTGATGGATCCGTACCGGCTGGAGCAGGTGTATGACAACGAGTTCCGCACGCCCGCGGACGAGGACGCCCTGACGCTGCCGGAGGTGATCTACACCGTCGCCGACGCCGTCTGGGCGGAGCTTGACGCGGCGCCGAGCGGCAAGACGACGAACCGCAAGCCGTACATCTCGAACCTGCGTCGGGATCTGCAGCGCGAGCATCTGAATCGGCTGGTGGATCTGGCCACGCCAGGCACCGCCAGCGGGGCGGCGGCGAACCAGGTGACGAACCTCGCCGTGTTCAAGCTGCGGGCGCTCAAGTTGCGGCTCGACGATGTGCTGACGGGTCAGGCGGCGAACAAGCTCGACGACTACTCGTTGGCGCACCTGACCGAGGCGCAGGCGCTCATCGGCCGCGCGCTCGAAGCGCAGTACATCTACAACGCGGATGACTTTGCGGGCGGTGGCGGGATGCCGACGTTCTTCCTGCAGCCGCAGGCGGAGGAGTAACGGGCGCGAATGACTCGGGCGATGCAGCGGAGATTCCCCGGGACCCTTGGCTCAACTCCGGTTGAGCCAAGGGTCCCGGGGCTTTGTTTGCGCGCACGGGCGTCCTTTGCGGCAAGTCGGATTGGTCACGGCTGGCAGTGGCGGAAGCGATGGTCGCTGGGGGCGCAGGCGTTGGCGTCGCCCTGCGGTTTCTGCAGGTAGGCATCGACCACCTGCGCGGGCGTGCGGCCGGTGAGGCCGGTCACCACGTCGATCTTCAGCTCGTGCAGCCGGGCCCGCGCCGTGCCGCCGATCCCCCCGACCAGCAGACGGTCAACGGCGAGGTCGCGCACCCAATCGGCAAGCTCATCGCAGTGGTGCTCGGGACGGCGGACGAGTCGCGGCCGCTCGAGCGAGCCCGTGTCTGCATCGAATTCGGCGAGGTAGAGACCGTCGCAGCGCCCGAAGTGCGCACAGAAGATGCCCTCAGCCGTGATGGGAACGGCGATGCGCATGGTCAGCCTTTCGGACCGCGGTCAGTTGCTGGTGTGCGTGCACTGGCCGTGGTGCTCTTCGTCCTCGTGCTCGCAGCCGTTGGGGCTGAGTTCGAGCGTGCCGGCGAGGTAATCGGCGACGATGGCCCTGGTGTCGGCGGGATGGGCGCCGACGACGGCCATGATGCCGAACTGCCTGAGTTGGTCGAGCGCGCCGGGGCCGATGCCGCCCGCGATGACGACTTCGACGCCGAGGTCGGCGGCGCAGCGGGCGAAATCATGACAATCCGAACCGGGGACGAGGGAACGGCGTTCGCTGGCGGTGACGCCGGTGCCGGCCCGGTTGATGACGAACAGATCGAAGCCGTCGCTGCGTCCGAAGTGCGGCGAAAACACACCATCCTTGACGGGAACCGCGATTCTCATGCGAGGGACTCCTGCAAAAACTCGAATCGGACAATGATATCGCGCTTCGTGGACAATTACATCTGTTTTTGCAGGGGCAAACGTGTCTTTCTTGCGGATTGCGACACAATCTCAGGGGCGAGCGCGGAGCCCACGCGCCATTCTTGGTGCGTCACCTCAACAGGTCTTACGAGACGCTGCCATTCCCCACGATGTCAGGCAGTTGCGTCAGCCCGGCGGTGAGAATTTCCGGGCCTTCCGCGGTCACGAGCACGTCGTGTTCGTAATGGCAACTGAGCGAGCCGTCCGCAGTGAAGATGGGCCACTGCTTGGGGTCCTGGGCGATGTGGCCGGTGCCCACGCCGATCATCGGCTCAACCGCGATGAGCAGTCCCGGGTGCGCGGTGCCCCAGGCGTCGGGCCACTCACTGGGATGATCGGGTACGACGTTGGCGATGAAGGGCGGGCCGTGGAGTTTCCGGCCGTAGCCGTGCCCGCCCAGGCCGCGGACGCAGAAGAGGCCGCACTCCGCCTCGACGTGCTGCTGAACGGTTCTGGCCCACTCCATGAAAGGTTCGCCGGGGCGCAGCTTCTCGCAGCCGCGGCGCAGCGACTCCTTGCCGGCGCCCATGAGTCTCTTCGCCTCGTCGCCGGCGTGCTCGACGGCGTAGGTCCAGGCGGCGTCGCCGATCCAGCCTTGATGGATCACGCCGATGTCGATGGAGATCAGGTCGCCGGGGCGCAGCGGTTCGCGGTAGGAGGCGGCGGTGCCGTGCACGATGCAGTCGTTGACGCTGAGGCAGGCGTGGGAGGGGAAGGGCGGCATGCGGGGAACGCGGTAGTGCAGGAAGGCGGAGCGGCAATCGAGCTTGTGCAGCACCTCCGCGACGAAGCGGTCGATCTCGGGCATTTTCTGGCCGGCGCGCAGGAAGTCCGCGAGGTGCTGGTGCACCTCGACGACCTTGCGAGCAGCGATGCGGGCGGCCTGCGCGTCGGCGTCGAGCATGAGCGGATCGTAAGCGACTCGCGGCGGCGAGGGAAGCGACGCCGGGGGGCGAACCTCGACCGCGAGCCGGGGCGCGATGTGCGGCCTTTATTGACACTGTTGCGCCCCCGGTTTAGCTTTTCGTTTGCATTCGCGCCCGACCCAGGGTTTCGCAGCACCCCGCAGGAAAAAGGAAGACCGGCATGAACAAGTCGCGCCTCTTTGTGGGCAGTTGCTTTGCGTTGATCTCGACGTCCGTGGCGTTCGGCGTCATCACGTCGAACATGGACCAGTTCAAAGCCGAATTCACGCTGAGCAACACGCAGGCGGGGTGGATCGGCGGCGTGACGCTGTGGGGATTCACCATCTCGATCTTCCTGCTCGGGCCGCTCGTCGACGCCATGGGCATCAAGTGGCAGATGCGCATCGCCTTTCTCTGCCATGCGCTCGGCACGCTGCTCATGGCCTTCGCGCAGGGGTTCGGCACGCTCTTCGCGGGCGGCCTGCTCATCGCGCTGGGGAACGGCACGGTCGAGGCGGCGTGCAATCCGCTCGTGGCCACGCTCTTTCCCGACAACAAGACCACCAAGCTCAACCAGTTCCACGTGTGGTTCCCCGGGGGCATCGTGATTGGCGGCCTCATCGCCTACCTGCTCGACAACTCCCTCTTCAAGGGCAACGCCACGCTTGCGGGCCTCTCCGCCTGGCAGGTCAAACTTCTTGTCGTGCTCATTCCCACCGTCATTTACGGGTTCCTCTTCCTCGGGCAGAAGTTCCCGCAGACCGAGCGCGTTCAGTCGGGCGTCACGTTCGGCGGCATGTTCCAGGCGGCCCTCAAGCCCCTCTTCATCGTCATGCTCCTCTGCATGTGCCTCACCGCTTCGCTCGAGCTTGGCCCCAGCCGCTGGATGGGGACGGCAATGGGCGGCGTGATGGAATGGGCGGGGGACAACGCCGGCATCCTCGTCCTCGTCTACGGCACGGGGCTGATGGCGGTGCTGCGCTTCTTCGCCGGGCCCGTCGTGCATCGCCTCGCCCCCACGGGCATTCTGGTGATGTCGGCAATCCTGGGAGGCATCGGGCTGTTCCTTCTGTCGATCGTCGAGCCGCCGCTGCTCATCTTCGTCGCGGCGACGCTCTTCTACGTCGGTGTGTGCTACTTCTGGCCGACGATGCTCGGTTTCGTGGCCGAGCGCCTGCCGCGCACCGGGGCGCTGGGTCTGGCGCTGATGGGGGGGACGGGGATGGCGTTCGTGGGCCTGGTGACGACGCCGCTCATGGGCAACATCGCTGACCACTACGTCCACGAGCGCCTGGTTGCGAGCGAAGCGCAGGTCGTCGAGGTGCTCGGCGAGTCGAAGCAGCCAGCCGCCACGACGGTGCTCAGCGAATACCAAGCTGCGCAGGAACTGCCCGCAGGCGCTGCCTCGGATGCCCTGCGCAGCATCGCCAAGGAGACGGACGACGCGGCGCTTGCCGAAGTGGCGAAGAGACTGATCTCTTCCGCGGACAATTACGGCATGCGCTGGGGCTTCCGCTGGACGGCGGTGGCGGCGATCCCGCTGGTCGTCGTCTTCGGAGCGCTCTTCCTGCACTACCGCAGCAAGGGCGGCTACACCGTCGAAAAGCTCGAGCGCGAAACGCAGCAGATGGAAGAGGACATCGCCGATCAGCCGCAGCGGTGACGCCACATCGCCCGGGGCATGCCCCGGTCCGCGTCACCCAGCGCGTAAACGGCAACGACTTTCGCGGCGGCAAGCGCTCTTCGCCGCCGTGTGCCGGCGCGCTCGATGCGGGGCAGGCCGCGCGTCACCACCAGCCGCCCCCCGGCATGTGGGGCGCTATGTGGCGGCGGAGGTGACTGCTTCCCCCGCGCTGAAGACCGTGTGCACCGGATCTCCCGCGACTTCGTAGGCGAGCGCCCGTTCATCCGTCAGGTTGAGCAGCAGCAGATCGGCGCGCTTGCCGACCTCGATTGAGCCGATCTCGCGGTCGAGATGCAGCACGGCTGCCGCGTTGATGGTCGCGGCGCAGATCGCCTCGGCAGGGGTGAGCTTGTTGAACTTGACGGCGAGCGCCAGGGCGAACGGCAGCGACGGCGACGGCCCGGTGCCGGGGTTGTAGTTCGTCGCGATCGCCAGCGCCCCGCCCAGGTCGACGAAGCGCCGGCCGTTCGCATGGCGATCCTGCAGATGAAAGGCGCTCACGGGCAGCATCACGCCCATGGTGTCGCTGTCCGCGAGCTTCCTGAGGCCGGCGGCGGTGCTCGCCTCGAGATGATCGACGCTCCAGGCGCCCATCTCGACCGCCGCATCGAGCATGCCGAGATCATTGAACTGGTCAGCGTGCACGCGGAAGGGCAGGCCGAGTTCGATTCCCTTCTCGAAGAGACGTCGGCAGTCGGCGAGGCTCCAGGCGCCCTTTTCGCAGTAGGCGTCGAGGCAGATGCCGGGGAACGCCTCGGCGACGGCGTGCACCGTCTCCTCGATCGTCTCGTCGATGAAGTTGGGATTGCCCTTGTCGATGGCGTGGGCGATGAGGGCGGTGGGGACGATGCGCAGGTTCGCCTTCGCCGCCGCCATGCCGATGGCGCGCAGCATCTTCACTTCCGCTTCCGTGGTGAGTCCGTAGCCGGACTTGCACTCGATGGTGGTGGCGCCGAGCGTTCGCATGCGCGTGAAGCGCCGAGCGGTGAGATCGGCAAGCTCGTCGAGGGAAGCGGCGCGGACGGCCCGCACGGTGGCCATGATGCCCCCGCCGGAGTCGAGGATGTCGAGATACGACTCGCCGCGGTTCATCCGGTCGAGTTCGTCGTAGCGCACGCCCGCCCAGCAGGCGTGGGTGTGGCAGTCGACGAGGCCGGGCATGAGGACGCGTCCCTCGGCGTCGAGTTCGTGCACGCCGGTGATGTCGTCGAGTCGCGGCGCGACGGCGAGGATGTCGCCCGCCTGGATCGCCACATCGCCGCGCTCGAGCACCGCGAGTTCGCTCATCTCGAGGCCGAAGCGCGGCGAATCGCCGCGCGCAAGCGTGAGGACGCGGGCACTGCGAATCACGAAGTCGGCGGTGTGCGTTCCCTCGGACATGCGGCCGATCGTAACTTTTTCGCGGGCGATGTGCCGCGGCCGCGAGGTAGAGCCATCACCTCGCCGCTATTCGCTGGCAAGAGCACTGTCCGCGGCGCGGACGGCGTCGCAGAAGGCGTGGATCAGGCCCTCATCCTTGACGCCGCGCTTGCTCTCCACGCCGCTCGACACGTCCACGGCCCAGGGACGGACGGCGGCGATGGCGTCGCCGACGTTGTCCGGCGTGAGGCCGCCCGCAAGGATGAGGGGCTTTTCGATCTCGTCCATCAGTCCGGCGAGTTCACTCCAGTCGAACGTCTGTCCCTCGCCGCCGCTCGACCCGTCGACGAGCAGCGCGTCGACGTGCTCGCAGGCGTTCCAGCGCCGCAGCGCTTCGGGGCTGAACCGAAAGCCGCGGATGAGCGGCAGTTCGAGCTGCGCCAGGTGTCCTTCGCTCTCCCCGCCGTGCGCCTGCACCCAGTTGGGCGCGACTTCCTCGGCGAGGCGCACCACGCGCCCGGGGGCCATGTCGACGGTGAGCATGACGCTCTGCACGAACGGCGGCAGACCGGCGGCGATCTGGGCAGCGCGGCCGACGTCCACGTGACGCGGCGAGGACTCCACGAACACCAACCCGATCGCATCCGCCCCCGCCTCGATCGCCCAGCAGGCCGCGTCGAAATCGCGAATGCCGCAAATCTTGATGCGCGTGCGTCCGCTCATGTGGCAAGCTCCTCGTGCAGCGAGTCGGCGAGCTGCGCGTACGGTCCGCTTTTCAGTTCGCCACGAGCGTCCTCCACCAGTTCCCGGGCACGCTTGCGCTTGTCGAGATAGCGCGCGTAGAGCAGCCCGAGCATCAGCTTCACCTGGGCGAGATCGTGGTACTGCCCGTGTTTGTCGAGGAAGAGTTCGTAGGCGCGGGCGGCGGCCTGGTGCTTGCCCTCGCTGGCGAGCTGGTTGGCGACGTCAAGCTGCACCTGCTGGGACATGGTGAAGTCCGGGTCGAGGACGAGCGCCTCTTCGTACGCGGCGGTCGCCTCGGGAATCTGATGGTTCATCGCCAGGCGCGTGATCTCGACGCGCTTGCTGTCGAGCGCCTGCTGCTGGGGCGACTGCTTTTCGGCGCGGCGGCGGGCCTGCTGGGCGGCGTCGGCGCGCCAGGGCGAGTCGCCGCGCGCCGTGGCGCTCCTGAAGCGCCGCCGGCGCATGGCCTGCTTGATCAGGTGCGACATGTCGAAGGGTTCGTGCGCCAGGATGCCCGTCCAGAGGAGCGTCATGCCGGTGAGAAAGCCGAACACGTTGCCGCCCAGGTGCGCCATGTAGGCGATGTTGCCGCCGCCGGTGAGCGCTCCGAAGAGATCGCGCGCGAAGGCGAAGCCGATGAACCACATCGCCGGAATCTGGAACCAGGTGATGAGGATGAAGACCCAGAGCACGAGGATGCGCGTCCGTGGGAAGAGCGCCAGGTACGCCCCGGTGACGGCGCTCACAGCCCCGCTGGCGCCGATGACGGGGGCGTCGGAGAAGAGCACGTGCATCACGCCCGCGATGACGCCGCCCGCGAGATAGAAGGCGAGATAGCCGATGCGCCCCAGCCGATCCTCGAGGTTCTGCCCGAAGACCCAGAGGAAGAGCATGTTGAAGCCGAGGTGGAAGATGTCCTGCTGGCTGTGCAGAAACTGGTAGGTGATGAACTGGTAGATTGCCGGATCGCGCCCGCTGAGGTGAAACACGCTGAAGATGCGCTCGGCGAGGTCCTTGTCGACGTTGCGGGTGAGCACGAGCGCGAGGGCCACGAGGATGTTGGCCACGATCAGCAGGTGGTTGATCAGGATCGGGGAGCGGATCTGCCTGTCG
>CAZZPX010000006.1:0-1200 GCA_964655955.1 uncultured Phycisphaerales bacterium
ACGCTGGCGTTGGGCTTGGACCAGCCGCAGCCGTCGCCGGCGAAAGCGGGGCTGGGGGCGAAACCGAGACTGACAGTGAGAAGATGCAGCTTGTTCATGAGTCAAACTCCGTCTTTGTTGGTGAGAGTGCGTTACATGCCCCTCCCTCTGGAGGCGGCGGATGGGATGACGATCAGAAAATGGTTCGCGTGTCTGTGGTGGCCGCTGCGTGCACAGCGGTCTCAGGCGCCGCGCATCTCCGCGAGGATGTCGCGGCGCAGGTGCGGGTCCGTGAGTGCGAGTCCGCGGGCTGCCTGCGTGACCATCGTGGATTCGAAGCGGCTGATGCCGCGCATCTTCATGCACAGGTGCTGTGCTTCGACGCGAACGAGGACGGCCGCGGGCTGCAGGTGCTCGACGAGGCAATCGGCAATCTGGTTGGTCAGCCGCTCCTGCACCTGCGGTCTGCGGGCGAAGCCCTCGACGACGCGGGCGAGTTTGCTCAGGCCCGCGACTCTGCCCTCTGCTGGCAGGTAGGCGACATCCGCCTTGCCAGTGAACGGCAGAAGGTGATGCTCGCAGAGGCTGTAGAACTCGATGTCGCGAAGCAGGACCAGGCCGTCGTGTTCGATCGCGAAGGTCTTGCGGAGATGGACTCCCGGATCCTCCCGCAGGCCGGCGGTGAGTTCGGCCCACGCCTTGGCGACGCGGCGAGGCGTTTCGACCAGCCCCTCCCGTTGCGGATCTTCGCCGATGGAGCGAAGCAGCATGCGCGTGGCTTCCTGGAGCTGCGGCGCGTCGACGCCCAGGGCGTTGGAGCGCTCGCGTCGATCTGGCCCGGCCGGCAGTGAGGGAGGCCGATCTGAATGGGCGATGAAGTGGTTGTGAGCAATCATGGCGTCCTCGGGGTGTCTGAATGTATTTTCAGTCATATCGACCAAATCATTCACATATCATGCCACATAGAACGGTGGTCGGCAAGGCTTTGTTCCTGCAAAAGCGGAAAATCGTGCAAAAGTACCGCGGAAGCGACCGTAGGCCGGGTTGGGCGTGCGCGTTTCTGACCGTTCTGCACGATTTTCGTGCAAAACAGCCGTATCGTTCCCGATTCGGGTGTACACTGGTGACGACGGCGAGGAGATATCACGATCATGAAGCCGGTTTTGTCACCCAAAGAAGTCGCCGAGGCGATCGGCGTGAGCGGGTCGTCCCTCAAGCGCT